>JAEEOD010000144.1 GCA_016284115.1 Bacteroidaceae bacterium | reverse complement strand
GCAAGCTGGTAAAAGTAATGTTTAAATATTGTCAGGGTAGTCCTGATTAATTTAATTATTTATTATATGACTGATCCAATAGCAGATTATTTGACGAGGTTAAGAAACGCTATTCAGGCAAAGCACAGAGTAGTGGAGATTCCTGCCTCAAATTTGAAAAAAGAAATCACTAAGATTCTTTTTGACAAGGGCTACATTCTTAATTATAAGTTTGTAGAAGACGGTCCTCAGGGCACCATTAAGGTAGCGCTGAAGTATGACCCAGTGAATAAGGTGAACGCAATCAAGAAGCTCATCCGTGTGTCTTCTCCTGGTTTGCGTAAGTACACTGGTTACAAAGAGATGCCAAGAGTTATCAATGGCTTGGGTATTGCTATTCTTTCAACATCTAAGGGTGTGATGACAGACAAAGAAGCTGCCGAGCAGAAGATTGGTGGCGAAGTATTGTGTTACGTTTATTAATTAGGAGGATTTAGCATGTCAAGAATAGGAAAATTACCCATTAGCATTCCTTCTGGAGTTACAGTTAACTTCAAGGATGATGTAGTGACAGTTAAGGGTCCAAAGGGCGAATTGAGCCAGTATGTAAATCCTGCTATCAAGGTTACTATCGAAGATGGCCATATCTCATTCGTTGAGAATGAAGAGACCATGCAGGACGATCCAAAGCAGCGCCATGCTTATCATGGTCTGTATCGTGCGTTGATTAACAATATGGTGGTTGGCGTATCTGAAGGATATAAGAAAGAACTTGAGTTGGTCGGTGTTGGTTACCGTGTTTCTAATCAGGGCAACATCATTGAGTTGGCATTGGGTTATACCCATCCAATTTTCATTCAGTTACCTCCTGAGGTGAAAGTGGAGACAAAGTCAGAAAGAAACAAGAATCCACTGATTTTGTTAGAGTCATGCGATAAGCAGCTCCTTGGTCAGATTTGCGCTAAGATTCGTTCTTTCCGTAAGCCTGAACCTTACAAAGGAAAAGGCGTTAAGTTTGTTGGTGAAATTATTCGCAGGAAGTCTGGTAAGGCAGCTGGCGCGAAGTAACATTTAAATTGTATATATCATGACAGCAAAGATAGAAAGACGAATTAAGATTAAATATAGAGTACGCAATAAGGTCTCTGGCACAGCTGAAAGACCACGTATGTCCGTATTCAGAAGCAATAAGCAGATCTATGTACAGTTGATTGATGATTTAACTGGCAAGACACTGGCTGCAGCTTCATCTCTCGGTATGACTGAAAAGATGCCAAAGAAAGAGCAAGCAGCTAAGGTTGGTGATCTGATTGCCAAGAGAGCTCAGGAAGCTGGCATTACGACAGTAGTTTTCGACCGTAATGGTTACTTATATCATGGTAGAGTTAAAGAAGTGGCTGATGCCGCACGTAACGGTGGACTTAAATTTTAATCATTATGGCAGAATTAAATAGAGTAAAAGTTTCTAGCGATACAGAGCTGAAAGATAGACTGGTTGCAATTAATCGTGTAACCAAGGTAACCAAGGGTGGTAGAACCTTCACTTTCGCTGCCATTGTGGTGGTTGGTAATGAAGATGGTGTTATTGGTTATGGCTTAGGTAAGGCCAGCGAAGTAACCACTGCAATTGCTAAGGGTGTTGAGTCTGCAAAGAAGAACTTGGTAAAGGTTCCAGTATATAAAGGAACAGTTCCTCATGAGCAAACAGCTAAGTTTGGTGGTGCTGAGGTATTCATCAAGCCTGCATCTCAGGGTACTGGTGTTGTGGCTGGTGGTGCTATGCGTGCCGTTCTGGAGAGCGTAGGTATTACCGACGTGCTGGCTAAGTCAAAGGGTTCTTCTAACCCTCACAACTTAGTGAAGGCAACTATCAAAGCGCTGAGTGAGATGCGCGATGCTTACATGGTTGCTCAGAATAGAGGTGTAAGTATGGAAAAAGTATTTAAAGGATAAGGAGGATAACATGTCAACAATTAAGATTAAACAGACTAAGAGTAGAATTGGTGCTCCTAAGAACCAGAAAAGAATCTTGGATTCTCTGGGTCTGCACAAGATGAATCACACTGTTGAGCACGAAGATAACCCTTCTATCCGTGGTATGGTAGAGAAAGTTAAGCACTTGGTTACCATTGTTAAGTAATTAGTTGTAGAATATAAAAAGAATTACAATATGGATTTAAGTAATTTGAAACCTGCTGCAGGATCTACTTCTTCAAGAAAGAGAATCGGTCGTGGCCCAGGCTCTGGTTTAGGTGGCACTTCAACAAGAGGTACCAAAGGTGCTAAGTCAAGATCAGGCTATAAGAAGAAAATAGGTTTTGAAGGTGGTCAGATGCCTCTTCAGCGCCGAGTACCTAAGTTTGGCTTTAAGAACATTAATCGTGTAGAATATAAAGCTATTAACCTGGATACAATTCAAGCGCTTGCTGAAACGAAGAATTTGCAGACTGTAGGTATCAATGAGTTGATGAACGCAGGATTTGTTTCTTCAAAGCAGTTGGTAAAAGTATTAGGTAAAGGAACCCTGACCGCTAAGGTCGAAGTAGCTGCTCATGCTTTCTCAAAGACTGCAGAGGCTGCTATCGAGGCTGCTGGTGGCAAGGTAGTAAAACTCTGATTCGATGAGAAAAGCTATTGAAACATTAAAGAATATATGGAAGATTGAGGATTTGAGACAAAGAATCCTCATCACCGTATTGTTTGTAGCAATATACCGTTTTGGTTCTTATGTAGTATTGCCGGGTATCAACCCTTCAATGCTTACACAGTTGCGTGAACAAACAAGTGAGGGCCTGTTAGCCTTGTTAAACATGTTTTCCGGTGGAGCATTTTCTAATGCGTCTATTTTCGCATTGGGAATTATGCCCTACATCTCAGCCTCTATCGTTATCCAGTTGTTGGGTATTGCAGTTCCTTATTTCCAGAAACTGCAGCGCGAGGGTGAGAGTGGTAGAAGAAAGATGAATCAGTATACAAGATATTTGACTATCTTTATCTTGCTGATTCAGGGTCCTTCTTACCTGCTCAACCTGAAATATCAGGCTGGTCCATCCTTAAATGCTTCATTAGATTGGACTCTGTTTATGTTTACTTCAACCATCATCTTGGCTGCCGGTAGTATGTTTATCCTCTGGCTGGGTGAGAGAATCACTGACAAGGGTGTGGGTAATGGTATTTCATTCATCATTTTGATTGGTATCATCGCTCGTCTGCCTCAGGCATTCTTCCAGGAAGTTGTATCTCGTATTACTGACAAGACCGGTGGTTTGGTTATGTTCTTGATTGAGATTGTCATTTTGCTGATAGTGACAGCCTTGGCAATTCTTTTGGTTCAAGGTGTAAGAAAAGTTCCTGTGCAGTATGCTAAGAAAGTCGTTGGTAACAAGCAGGTAGGTGGTGCACGTCAGTATATCCCTCTGAAGGTGAATGCTGCTAATGTGATGCCTATCATCTTTGCTCAGGCCATCATGTTCATTCCAATCTCTTTGATTGGTTTCACTGATCTGAACAACTCAAGCAGTTTCCTGCGCGCACTGACCGATTCTACTAGCTTCTGGTACAACTTTATCTTCGCGATCTTGAACATCCTGTTTACTTACTTCTATACTGCTATTACGATTAACCCCACTCAGATGGCAGAGGATATGAAGAGAAATAATGGCTTCATTCCTGGTGTTAAGCCGGGCAAAAAGACAGCTGACTATATCGATGATATTATGTCACGCATCACTTTGCCAGGTGCTCTCTTCCTGACTTTCATAGCTATCATGCCTGCTTTCGCTGGCTTGTTTGGTGTGCAGAATGAGTTTGCTCACTTCTTTGGAGGTACTTCATTGCTGATTACCGTGGGTGTGGTACTTGACACGTTACAGCAGATTGAAAGCCATTTGCTGATGAGGCACTATGATGGCTTGCTCAAGTCTGGTCGTATCAAAGGTCGTAGTGCTGGCATTGCAGCTTATTAAATTCTCTGATTTATGGCAAAACAGTCAGCGATAGAACAGGATGGAGTAATTGTTGAGGCATTGTCTAATGCAATGTTTCGAGTAGAATTGACTAATGGGCATGAAATAACCGCTCATATCTCTGGTAAGATGCGTATGCACTATATTAAAATTTTACCAGGTGATAAGGTGAGGGTTGAGATGTCTCCTTATGATTTGTCAAAAGGTAGAATTTCATTTAGATATAAATAATTAGATATGAAAGTTAGAGTATCCTTAAAGAAGCGTACGCCAGACTGTAAGATTGTGCGTCGTCGTGGCGTTCTTTATGTAATAAATAAGAAGAATCCTAAGTATAAACAGCGTCAAGGATAATATTATTATTTTTGCAAAGAAATAATTAAGTATATGGCTATAAGAATAGTTGGTGTAGATTTGCCTCAGAATAAGAGAGGCGAAATAGCGTTGACCTATATTTTTGGAATAGGTCGCAGTAGTTCAGCAAAAATCTTGGAAGGTGCAGGTGTTGACAAAGACCTGAAGGTAAAAGACTGGACTGATGATCAGGCTGCAAAGATTCGTGAGATCATAGCAGCAAACTACAAGGTGGAAGGTGATCTTCGCTCAGAAGTACAAATGAACATCAAGCGCCTGATGGATATCGGTTGCTATCGTGGTGTTCGTCACCGTTTGGGTCTTCCTGTTCGTGGTCAGAGTACAAAGAACAATGCTCGTACACGTAAGGGTAGAAAGAAGACAGTTGCTAACAAGAAAAAGGCTACTAAATAAATAATTTGATATGGCAAAGAAACAAGTTGTAGCAAAGAAGAAAGTTGTGAAGGTTGACGCAATGGGTCAGTTGCATGTTCATTCTTCATTCAACAACATTATCGTCTCATTGGCTAATAGCGAGGGTCAGATTATCTCATGGTCTTCTGCAGGTAAGATGGGATTTAGAGGCTCTAAGAAGAACACTCCTTATGCAGCTCAGATGGCTGCTCAGGATTGTGCAAAGGTAGCTTATGACCTCGGTTTGAGAAAGGTGAAGGCTTATGTTAAGGGCCCAGGTAACGGTCGTGAATCTGCTATCCGTACCATCCACGGTGCAGGTATTGAGGTTACTGAGATTATTGACGTAACTCCATTGCCACATAATGGTTGCCGTCCTCCTAAGAGACGTAGAGTATAATTGATTATTGATTTGAATTTAAATTGAGATAAAATGGCTAGATATACTGGACCAAAAACAAGAATCGCTCGTAAGTTTGGAGAGCCTATTTACGGCCCTGATAAAGTTCTTGCAAAGAGGACAAACCCTCCTGGACAGCATGGTGCTTCACGCAAGAAGACTTCTGAATATGGTATTCAGTTACGCGAGAAACAGAAAGCAAAATACACTTATGGTGTGCTGGAAAGACAGTTCCGCAACATGTTCGAGAAAGCTGCCAAGAAGAAGGGTATTACAGGTGAGATCCTTTTGCAGATGCTGGAGTGCCGCCTCGACAACGTGGTTTATCGTTTGGGTATTGCACGTACCCGTGATGCTGCTCGTCAGCTCGTAAGCCACCGTCATATTGTTGTTAACGGTGAGGTAGTAGGTATTCCTTCATACCAGGTGAAGCCAGGTCAGTTAGTTGGCGTTCGCGAGCGCTCAAAGTCTCTCGAGGTGATCGCTGATTCATTGGCAGGTTTCAACCACAGTAAGTATCCTTGGTTCGAGTGGGACGAGGCTTCAAAGGCAGGCAAGATGTTGCATGTTCCTGAGAGAGCTGACATTCCTGAGAACATTAAGGAGCAGTTGATCGTTGAGTTGTATTCTAAATAAAATAATTAATTTCATGTCGATATTAGCATTTCAAAAACCTGAAAAAGTTTTGATGTTGGAAGCAGATTCAAAGCACGGAAAGTTCGAGTTCCGTCCTTTGGAGCCAGGCTTTGGTATCACCATCGGTAATGCCCTGCGTCGCATACTGCTTTCTTCATTAGAGGGCTTTGCTATCACTACCGTCAAAATTGACGGAGTTGAGCATGAATTCTCAAGTGTTCCTGGTGTTAGAGAAGATGTTACCAACATTATCCTCAACCTGAAACAAGTGAGATTTAAGCAAGTAGTTGAAGAATATGAAACTGAGAAAGTAAAGATTGATATTCAGAATTCTGCTGTATTCAAGGCAGGTGACATCGGCAAGTATTTGTCTGGATTTGAAGTGTTAAATCCCGAATTAGTTATTTGTCATTTAGATGCTAAGGCTACGATGCAGATGGAGCTGACCATTAACAAGGGCCGCGGTTACGTTCCCTCAGAGGAGAACCAGATTTACTGCACCGATGTTAATGTGATTGCTATCGATTCGATTTACACCCCAATCCGCAATGTCAAGTACACTGTCGAGCCTTTCCGCGTAGAGCAGAAGACTGACTTCGACAAGTTGACACTTGAGATTGATACTGATGGTTCCATACACCCGAAGGATGCTTTGAAAGAAGCAGCCAAGATTCTCATCTATCACTTCATGTTATTCTCTGACGAGAAGATCACTCTTGAAGCATCTGATGCTGACAAGAATGAAGAGTTCGATGAAGAAGTATTGCACATGCGTCAACTTCTGAAACAGAAGCTTGTCGACTTGGATCTGTCAGTTCGCGCATTGAACTGCTTGAAAGCTGCTGATGTTGAAACATTGGGCGACTTGGTTCAATACAACAAGACTGACCTCCTGAAGTTCAGAAACTTTGGTAAGAAGTCTCTTACAGAGTTGGAAGAGCTCCTCGCAGGCTTGAATCTTTCTTTTGGAACAGATATTTCTAGGTATAAATTAGATAAAGAATAAAAATGAGACATAATAAGAAATTCAACCATTTAGGTCGTACCGCTTCTCACAGAGCTTCAATGTTGTCAAACATGGCTTGCTCTTTGATTAAGCATAAAAGAATCAATACGACACTTCAAAAGGCTAAAGCATTAAGAATGTATGTTGAGCCTTTGATCACTAAGTCTAAGAACGATACTACAGCTTCTCGTCGTCTCGTGTTCAGCGAATTGAAAGATAAGTATGCTGTCACTGAGTTGTTCAAGAATATTTCTGAGAAGATCGCTGATCGTAAGGGTGGATATACCAGAATCATCAAAACTGGTCATCGCTTAGGTGATAACGCTGAAATGTGCTTTATTGAATTGGTAGATTACGATGAGAACATGGCTAAGACTGCTGCGAAGAAGTCTACTCGTACTCGTCGTTCACGCAAGTCAACAAAGGCTGAGGCTCCTGTTGAAGAAGCTCCTGCTACTGAGACTCCTGCAGAAGAGACCAAAGAATAAGACATACAACTATTTTATGGCAAAAGGCTATCCATCGGATAGCCTTTTTTATTCCCTATACCCTAATATTAAAATGCATCCTTCACCTTCACCGTTTGGATAATCCGCTAATTGTCAATTAACTACATTGTCAATAAAAACGAAAATGTGAACCATGATGGTTCACAAGGCTTAAAATCCGTCAAATACCCCTTATGGTTAATCAGATATTTGCAATCTCCTACTCTGATTTGGGATATTTCGACCTCTTTAATCTGTTATATTTTTCATGTTAGTGTTATAAAAAATGCCTCTTCCTTTTGATTTGTTTTAAAAATGTTTTAACTTTGTTTTTTACATAAACTTGGCTTCTTAGGAAGTTGTGATTTAATAGTGTGAGAAAAGGGGATTTATATGACTAGGAAAACCAACCTGTTGTATATTTTGATATTACTGATGGTATTGCTTGGGTGGAATACAAGCGCCTTTTGTAGTCAGTCGTATTATTATCGGAACTATCAATCGAAAGATGGTTTATCTCACAATATGGTTTTATGTTCCCTACAAGACAGTGACGGATTTATTTGGTTGGGAACAAATAACGGATTGAACCGTTTTGACGGAAGGGAAAACGTTTCTTCTTTTAATCTTAAAACGCAGCAACCTTATTTAGACAGCAATGTCATTCATTGTTTGGCGGAAGATTCCTCCAATCGGATATGGGTTGGTACAAACCGTGGTCTGTACACCTATCAGAAGGGTGCAGGAATGCTTCCCTTCGATAAAACAACCAAATATTTAGTCTCAATTAGCAGTGAGGTACATGAGATTTTGATGGTAGACGATAAAACTGTCTGGATTGCTACTTTAGGGCAGGGCATTTTTATCTATCATCTAGATACACAAGAACTGGAACAATTAAACCAGCACACAACATTTATCAGTGATCTCTTGTATGATGGTACTTATGTTTATG
>JAEEOD010000009.1 GCA_016284115.1 Bacteroidaceae bacterium | reverse complement strand
CTGTACTTTTTCCATTTCACTTCTTATTTAATCATACGAAATAGGATATCCTCCACTCACAACCGCATGAACAGCCTCCCGTTCACCTACAATCCACACGACATCGCCAAATTGGAATAATTCGTGTGGATTAGCTGCATGCAGTTCATCTGTGCCACGTTCCACACCTACAATCATGCAATGATAGCGGTTTCTGATGCCACTATCTATCATGTTCTTACCCAAAAACGGTGAATTCTCATCAATCACAAACTGACGCAGTTTCATCTCCCCACGTTCATAGAGGTCTTCCTCAAACTCCATCTTCGGTATCAGCATCTTGCTAAATTTTGCCAGTTCGGCATCAGTGCCAATCACTTGAATGCGGTCATTAGGGAATACACGGTCATAGGCCTTAGGAATATTGATGCGTCTCTTTCCACGCAAAATCGATACCACATGGACGCCATACAACTTACCGAAGTTAAGTTCTTTCAAGGTACTACCCACCCACTCTACCTCAGCTGGCACTTCGAAATCTGCGAGGTGGATATCTTTCGACATAAGTCGACCAGCATATTCTGGTTTCTTGGTACCTAAATATTCTGCTTTAATTTCACGTGAGCGCAGGTTCTTGAAGAAGACCTTCTCAATAAGGTTGGACTGATGTTTCAGGCCTTGTGAGATAATGATTCCAGTAACCAAAATCAGCGCTAAACCCAATAACAATGCGGTGGAAATCTCAAAAAGTGATGATATAACAAACATCAGGAAGATGATGGCTATCAGCACTCTAAATATTACAGAAGCCAACAAAGGAGCATGATTCTTTGAGTCTTGCCATAAGGTAACAAACTCTTCGCTGTGGTTACCTTTAACCATGATGGCACGCAAAAACGGAGCCAGAAATGCGACAGTAGCTACTGCCACCAGCAAGTTGCCCCACATACCAGGAATAATGCCAGCTACAAATGGATGTACTATATTCAAGAAAATGGTTACAATAGCCACACATACAATGGCATAGATTATGGTATAACGAATGATGCTCACCAAGAACCGCTTCCACTCACTGTCATGATTAACATTACGGGTACCTGTAGCATAGCGCGCCAATGCCGACTTCCACTTCTCGGGCAAATGAGCCTCCACGAAATTCGAAGCAGGTTCTGCCAAACGTATCATATATGGCGTGAGGAAGGTAGTGATGACCGACACTGCTACCACGATGGGATACAAGAAATCGCTGGTGACTCCCAATGACACACCCAATGAGGCGATGATAAAAGCAAACTCGCCTATCTGTGTCAAACTAAAACCACACTGCATAGAGGTTTTGAGTGTTTGTCCGGAAAGCAGTACACCCATAGAGCCGAAAATACTTTGTCCCAGCAGGATGGTTAGGGTAATCACAAGAATAGGAAGAGCATATTCTACAATCATCGAAGGATCTACCATCATGCCCACTGACACGAAGAAGATAGCACCAAAGAGGTCTTTCACTGGCTTCACCAGATGATCTATGTGCTCTGCTTCTATGGTTTCTGCTAAAATGGAACCCATGATGAAAGCACCAAATGCTGCTGAAAAACCAGTCTTAGCAGCTATTACTACCATGAAGAAACACATGGCAAGCGATACAATCAGCAGCGTCTCATCGCTCATGAGTTTACGCGTTTTGCGCAACAACAGGGGAACCAGCCAAATACCCACCACAAACCACAAGATTAGGAAGAAAGCTAATTTACCGATGCTGAGCAACAATTCAAGACCCTCCACATTGTTACTTACTGCCATAGTAGACAATAACACCATCAACACAATGGCGAGGATATCCTCGAGTATGAGAATACTCATCACCAACTGGGTAAACTGTTTCTTAAACAAATCGAGATCGGCAAAAGCTTTATAAATGATGGTGGTGGATGACATTGCCAACATACCGCCTAAGAAAAGGCAGTCCATGCGACTCCAGCCAAAGAGCGTACCTGCACTCACCCCTAAAAAAATCATGCAGAAAATAATGGTACAGGCAGCAATGACAGCTGAGCCTCCCACTTTGACTATCTTCTTGAAACTGAACTCCAATCCCAAAGCAAACAGGAGGAATATCACACCGATATCTGCCCACACATGCACACTCTCATTATCAACGACAGAAGGGGTATAGCTAAGGTGCGGACTGGCCAGGAAACCTGCCACGATGTAGCCCAATACCAAAGGCTGTTTGAGCTTCTTAAACAGCAGGGTCATCACACCCGCACATAGCAGTATAAGCGCCAAGTCGGCTATCAGGGGAGCTAATTCAGACATTTTCTTTGCTTTTAATATTGATAGGGCAAAGATAATGTAATTTATCTAATTTTTGACAACAAATAGGGCTTAAAAAATTTTCTACTCTTAATAGAATTGTGTAACTTTGCGCTCAAATAGGAAAATACTAATTTTTTAAATAAATAAACAAATGAAAATTTCACACATTGAGCATCTGGGCATCGCAGTTCCCAGCATTGAAAAAGCTCTCCCCTATTTCGAGAATGTTTTAGGATTGAAGTGTTACAACATCGAAGTTGTAGAAGACCAGAAGGTAAAGACTGCCTTCTTGAAGGTCGGTGAAGTGAAGCTGGAGCTGTTGGAGCCAACAAGCCCTGAAAGCACCATCGCTAAATTTATCGAGAAGAATGGTGGCCGTGGTGGCATGCATCACCTGGCTTTCTGCGTTGAAGACGGCGTAGCTAATGCACTGGCAGAGGCTGAAGGTCTGGGCATCGCCCTCATCGACAAGGCTCCTCGCAAGGGTGCTGAAGGTCTGAACATCGCGTTCCTGCACCCAAAATCAACAGCAGCTGTGCTGACCGAACTTTGTGAAAACCCGAATAAATAATATTAATCGTTACAATACAATGAGTAATCAGGTTGAAAAGATTAAAGAACTGATCGAGCTTCGTGCTAAGGCTCGTCTGGGCGGTGGCGAAAAAGCTATCGAAAAGCAGCACGCTAAAGGTAAATACACAGCACGTGAGCGTATCACTATGCTGTTGGATGAAGGCAGCTTCGAGGAAATCGACATGTTTGTGCAGCATCGTTGCACCAACTTTGGTCAGGAGAAGAAGCCCTTCCTGGGCGACGGTGTCGTCACCGGTTGTGGG
>JAEEOD010000143.1 GCA_016284115.1 Bacteroidaceae bacterium | reverse complement strand
TATAGCACAATATGTAACGTCGTTTAATAGCGATCCTCTTATTCACTATCGCTCTGCTGGGTTGCGATATTGGATAATTTTTCTTTGTAAAGGATTTAACACGGATTCTGCTAGTAATAAACAAAAACATATTTGCAATAAAGATACTGCAAAATATCTTATGGCAGCTTTGAATTCCAATTTGTTTTGGTGGTATTATTCTGTCAATTATGATATGTTTAATCTAACAGATTCTAATATTTTTGATTTCACTCGAAATTATGATGTCAAAAATAATGTAGGACAATATGCTGATGAGTTAGAAGCCGATATGGATAACAACAAGTTAGTATCTATTGTTAACAAGAATGGCGGAGGTATAAACCAATCATTTGCATATCAGAAAAAACTTTCCAAACCTATTATTGACGAAATAGACAAAGTCCTTGCGAAGCATTACGGCTTTACAGAAGAAGAGCTCGATTTCATTATCAACTACGACATCAAGTATCGTATGGGTGATGAACTTAATGAAAACCAATAATTTCTTTATTTGCTTATCATCAGCCCACAACACCGCTATTCACACGAGAAGAAGTAAGGACAAGAAGATAATGGGGGTATGTATAGAAAATTGCCCAAAAGTTTGTTGGTATCGAAAATGATTCCTATTTTTGCATGTGAAAGAGATAATAACATTATAGAAATATGCCGGAAATATTCAGATTTTATGGCTTTTCCTTCTTCTTTTACAGTAGGGAACATGAACCACCACACATACATGTGGAAGGCAATGGTGGTATGGCAAAATTCGACTGGAACGGGAAGGAATTCGTGCAAGTTGAAAAGTTAGGGATAAAAGCTAACGACTTTAAGAAGATAAAGATGATGGTTGATGACAATGCTGACATTATCCTTAAACGTTGGAAAGAGTATTTTGACAAAGACAAAAGGGAGGACTGAACGATGAAAATTAAGGAGATTTGGTTCGATGCTGACTATATTTATGGCACGGACGAAAAGGGAAAGGAGTATAAGCAATCATTGCTATGGTATCCAAAGTTGCGTGATGCCTCTGACGATGAGCGCTCAAAATTCACCATTGGAATGGGTGGCATTCATTGGCGCAACCTTGACGAGGACATCAGTTTTGAGAGCTTTGAGTATGAAGACGCGGAGCCAAGCGCTTTGCAGCGCTTCTTTCTTACACATAAAGAAATCAATGTGGCAGAGTTTGCCCGACGGGCGGGTATCAACTCCACGCTATTGCGCAATTACATCAACG
The DNA here is from genome assembly GCA_016284115.1 of Bacteroidaceae bacterium. Next base: position 2,555 of record JAEEOD010000143.1, on the reverse strand, counting down.
GATTCAAGAAACCCTCAAAAGAAAGGGAACAGGAATTGTTTTCATGTATCCACAAGTTAGGGGAGGAAATGCTTACCGCATAATGAAGAAATAAGATTGGCTCGTGAGGAAAGAGAAAAAGTGTGATTTACGCAGTTGTTGATACCAATGTTTTTGTGATGGAATATCTTGGTAATGAGGAGCTGCTGAACCTGCCAAAGACAGCATTCTTAGCTGCGAGCGCCATACCGCCAGATATGGTGCTGAAGTGTTATGACTGGGCAACAGCGGACCATGAAGGTTGTGTGGTCAGTGGTTTTAGCAGTAAGCTGGAACAGGATGTGCTTCACTTTCTGATAAAAGGGAAACAGCCGATTATTATGGTGTTGGCTCGTCAGATGTACAAGCAGATACCCGAAGAACTACTATCGCTGTTTGACGAAAGCCGTGTGTTGATCATTTCTGTTTCTAATGCCCCACGTCAGTCGAGAGCAACAGCAATAGCTCGCAACAAATATGTCTGCGATATTGCAGACAAAATAGTCTTTGTAGGAGTGAATGAAGCCAGTAGTCTGCATGAATTGAAGACAGAGTTTTGCGTCAAAGTCGAAAGCCTGAGATAAAACAGTATCTGCTTCCATCTGCTCCCCTCTTAATCACTTGATTATCCGGTGGATGCAGATGGAAACAGATGAAACAGATGTTTTGAAAAAAAACGGCATTCTACTTTTTTCCCTCCGAATCGCTTGGCGGTTCGGAGAATTTGTCTTATTTTTGCAGAAACAAAAAGAATTCAATGATAGCTAATGGTTTTCAAAGACGTTACCCTGTAGGGATACAAACCTTCAAAAAGATTATTGAAGGGGAGTATGTCTATATTGACAAGACCGATTTGGTGTGGAATCTGACGAAGATGAGTAACTATGTGTTCTTGAGTCGTCCGCGCCGCTTCGGCAAGTCGTTGCTTTCGAGTACGCTCGTTTCTTATTTTGAAGGAAAGAAAGAGCTGTTCGAAGGCTTGAAAATCATGCAATTGGAACAAGAGTGGGCTGCGTGTCCTGTGATGCACTTCGATTTGAGTTTGTGCAAGAGTCAGGCATCAGCAGAGGCTTTGCAGCATTCATTGACTCTCCAAGTAGAACCCTATGAGAAGCGTTATGGTAGGAATCCGTCGGAAATAACACCCGGACAGAGACTAAATGGTGTAGTTCAGAGGGCCGTAGAAGAAACGGGTAAGCAGGTGGCTGTCATCATCGATGAGTATGATGCTCCGTTGCTCGAGGTGTTGCATGAAGAGGTGATGTTGCCAGAGTTCCGCCGCGTGATGCAGGAGTTCTATGTGCCGCTGAAAGCCCTCGACCCTTACATCAAGTTCTGTTTCATCACTGGTATTACAAAGTTCTCACAGTTGAGTATTTTCTCAACCATCAATAATCTGAAGAATGTCACCATGCACCCAGACTTTGCTGCCATTTGTGGCATCACTGAGGAGGAGGTGAAGACTTGCTTCAAGGAGGACATTGAACGCATGTCCCAGGTCTATGAATGCTCGTGGGAAGAAATGTTCCAGAAAATCAAGACAATGTACGACGGATACCATTTCTCTGAGGTTTCACCTGATATATATAATCCTTTCAGTCTGCTGAATGCTTTCATGGACCGCAAGTTGAGCACTGGATGGTTTGCCTCTGCCACGCCAACCTATCTCATCCGACAAATGCAGAAATACCGTACTGACATCACTCAGCTCGACTCCCTTGAAGAACCTGCAGATTCTTTCGACGTGCCTACAGAGGCAATGACATCCGCCCTTCCGCTACTCTATCAGAGTGGTTATCTCACCATTAAGGGCTATGACCGCTTCTCGGAGTCGTATTTGCTGGCCATACCCAATCAGGAAGTCCGAAGAGGGTTTACATTGGGACTTCTGCCCACTTACACTGGTTTGGAAATAGGAAATGTGCAGTTGGGATTTGCAGCCAAATTCTGGAAAGCTCTGAAGAACCATAATCTTGAACTCGCACTGGAGGAGATGCAGGCGTATTTGGCTGGTGTACCCTATGTTGAGGGCTTTAAAAAGAAACTGGAGGAGGCTGCTACGAAAGAAGCCTTCTACGAATACACACTTTACCTGATCTTTTCAATGCTCAACGTCTATGTGCGCACGCAGGTTAAGGTGGCAGGTGGCAGGACCGATATGGTGGTCTATATGGCGGACACTACGTATGTCTTAGAACTGAAGGTGAACGGAACTGCACAAGAGGCGCTCGAACAGATTAAGGCTAAGAAATATGATCTGCCTTACCATACTGAGGGCAATAAGATTGTCATGGTCGGTGTTCACTTCAATACCGACACCCGGACTATTGATGACTGGGTGATAGCGTGAATAGGGAAAAAATGTAGCCAATGACTGATAATTGGTATTGTTCGTAGCGGGTGAACCTGTTTTTAAAATGCAAAAACAGTTAAAAAAGCGTAATATTTAGTCTCTCATTGTTGCGGTACTAAAATATTATGTGTACCTTTGCAGCCGCAAAATAAGTATTGCGCTGGCAGCTGTGCTAACAATACGC
>JAEEOD010000142.1 GCA_016284115.1 Bacteroidaceae bacterium | reverse complement strand
GGTATGCATTACACCTCTATTGAGAATATCCATAAGGTGATAGACCCCTTGTTCTTGAATGACCTGCGCCAAGAACTGGATACCATCTTGGAAGAAAAAGTAGAGAAAAAGCGTGTCAGCAAGTTAGCGGCATATCAAGACAAACTGGCAAGCCTTACTTTCTTGGATCCAGCCTGTGGTAGTGGTAATTTCCTGACAGAGACCTATCTTAGCTTGCGTCGTCTGGAGAATGAAGCCATTCGAGAGATGTATCATGGACAAGGCATGATAGGTGAGTTCCTGAATCCTATTAAGGTCAATATCAACCAATTCTATGGCATTGAAATTAACGACTTTGCCGTTACTGTTGCCACAACTGCTTTGTGGATTTCAGAATCACAGATGCTGAAAAAGACAGAGCATATCATCCACAAGGATATTGACTTCTTGCCACTGAAGAGCTATACCAATATTAAAGAAGGTAATGCTTTGCGTGTATCGTGGGACGAATGGGAAGTAAAAGATGACACTCCTTCTATTATTGCCAAGCAAGCTAATGTTTACCCTTTACAAGAGTCTGAGCAGACAGCTGTTGGTGAACCTGTTACCCAATATGGCGAAGTGGATATATATGCCGAGAAAGCCGTATTAGTTAATACACCTAAAAAACAACAGACCCGTATTGTGAAGTTTGACTACATTATGGGTAATCCGCCGTTTGTGGGATACGCTTACCAAACGAAAGAGCAGAAGGATGATTTAGCAAACTTGATGAAAGGCTTTGGCAAAAACATAGATTATGTAGCTGGTTGGGATTGCAAGGCCGCAAGGCTTATACAAAATGAATATACAAGATGCGCCTTAGTCTCAACAAACTCTATTACCCAAGGCGAGCAAGTGGCCGCTATCTGGAAACCAATGTTTGAAAAATATGGTATTCATTTTGACTTTGCTTATCGCACATTCCGTTGGGATTCAGAGGCAACACTCAAGGCTCATGTACATTGCGTCATTATTGGATTTAGCGCTCGTGACAATCAAGGTGATAAAACTATCTATTTAGACAAGGGCCATAAGATAAATGCCAATAATATAAATGGTTATTTGCTTGATGCGCCTACTGTTTTCATTGAGAAAAACGCTAAACCACTCTGTGATGTTCCTCCAATGATACGCGGTAGTTCACCCATTGATGATGGTAATTTTCTTTTAACTGTTAAGGAGAAAGAAGAATATCTTAAGAAAGAGCCTCAAGGTGAAAAATTCTTACGGCCTTTTATGATGGGTAAGGATTTCATTGACAGAAAACCTCGCTGGTGTTTCTGGCTTGTAAATGCAAACCCTGCAGAACTAAAAGCTTGTCCCATATTGATGAAAAGAATTGATGCCGTACGCGAATTCCGCTTAGGAAGTTCAAAGGTAGCAACCGTTGAAAGTGCGCAAACTCCTACACTTTTTGGGGAAATGCGACCATGCAACAGTGATTACATTGCTATCCCAAAAGTTACTTCAGAAAAGCGGCGTTATGTGCCTATAGAATACCTTAAGGCTGATATTCTTGCTGGCGATAAATTGTTCCAGATGCCTCATGCATCTCTATATCACTTTGGCGTTCTTACATCTAATGTTCACATGGGTTGGATGAGAGCTGTATGTGGTAGACTTGAAATGCGCTATAGCTATTCTAATACCATTGTCTATAATAATTTTCCTTGGCCTAATCCGACAGAAGCCCAAAGACAGAAGATTGAGCAAACGGCTCAAGCTATTCTCGATGCTAGGGCATTGTACCCAGATGTCACTTTAGCTGATCTTTACGACGATATAACCCTGATTCCTGCATTGTTAAAGGCCCATCAGCAGAATGATCGTGCCGTGATGGAGGCTTATGGATTCCCTGTTAAGTCAACATTCACTGAAAGTCAGTGTGTTGCAGAGCTATTTAAACTATATCAGACATTAATAAAATGAGAAAGAAGCCCAAATTAAGGTTTGTTGATGTACTACACCTTTCGGAATTGT
>JAEEOD010000141.1 GCA_016284115.1 Bacteroidaceae bacterium | reverse complement strand
TTGCTGGTGCGTCAGCAGTGGCTTTTTCTACACCCATACCTACACCACCACTCTCTCCGGCACCGAATATCTCAGTGTCTTGATAGGTCTGCATTGTCTGTGGTACGTCGATAAGGATATAACTGCGGTTCTGCATCAAGTCCTCCTCTTCTTCACCGAGGTATCCCTGACCAGCACCATATATCTGCTGTACAGTATTCAGTGGGTTGTTGGTATCGTTAGGACGGAAGTTGATGAAGGCATTATCCAAGAAAGGCTTGTGGTAGCCTGTCTTGGCATGACCTTCGGCATCAAAGTATGCACGGAAGTGTGAATCTTTATAGTCATACACACCGTATGCACCACCAAAAATCTTCTCTACGCGTCCCTGTACATATTCCATATAGGCTGAGGCGTTGAGCATATCGGCATTATACACCTTGCTGCGAACGGCATCGCTGCGCAGACGGCTGTTGAAGTTGGCAGTTCCAAGAATCTGTCCGCCCAGGTCGTTACCGCCATATACGAAGTCACGAACGTATGGGAAACCGTTGGTTCCGATGTAAGTCTCTGTATGTCCGAGAACGTCGGCATTACATGCTCCTGCAAAGGAGTCGAAGATTCGTCCGTTACCTAAGTTGATGATACAGTTACCAGCTGTAGTACCAAGGAAACCGCCACCATACATAAACTCGCATTCAGCAATATCCTCTGTCATATTGTCTTTCCTTGAAACGCCGGCAATAGGGCCTTTCAGGTTTATATAGGTGCTGTATCTTGGGTCGTAGGAGTAATCAATCTTTTGGGTACTCCAATTATATGTTCCCTTACCGATACCGCCTTCCTCACTACCTCCAAATATCTGGAACATATAACCACGATTCAGGTTGATGGTGACAGAGCCCCATATCTCAGTTTCCACACCCTTACCGCCACCAAACACGTTGAGCGCCTTACCCAGTACGTCCATACCCTGTTCGGAGAGGATGACACCACTATTTCGCTTAGTGATGTGATATTGATCGTTACCATAGAGTTTGTCCTCACCCGATTCATCCTCTTCTACTTCGTCGAAGAGCCTGTCACGGTCAACGATAGAGCTGTTGATATTAATGACAACATTACCATTAACAAAACCCGTGTTATAACAGCCTCCGTAAATATTACCACCATCGAAACGACGGTCTAAGTCTGCATCAGTACTGGTGACAGGGCTTTCAGGAGAGGCACCTGATGTCACGGGGTCAACGTTTGCACCTGTTGATGAGCTTATGGTATTCCAAATCAGTTCTGTGTGAGTATCATTCCAGCGCTTGGGCTGTATCTTCAGACCAGAGAAGTTCAGCTCCAGCTTGTCACCGATAGTTCCATCAGGTGAGCCTGCTGGTGCAGGGTCAGGATCACCATTTATACCACCTTCGTAGATAGCATTATAACCTGTTTGAGGAGTAACGAAAGCATTGTTACAACCACCCACCACCTTGTTATAGATAATTACCTTATCGCTGAAGTTGATGGTTGTCTTACCTTCAGTAATCATACTACCCACATTACCACCACAGTAGAACGAACCAAACATGGTGGAATAAGGTACGTAGTCAGCAGCATCGCCATTAGCTTTGCTTTCAAAGACAACGGTTGACTTCACCTTCATGGCACAGCCGTCCATATATTCGGCAAAGACTTCCTGATCCTCCAAATTCATAGAGTTGAACTGGGAAGCATCAGAAGTGAGGTCGATCCTCTTCATGGTGCGCAGCACACCTTCGTTTCTTCCTTCGGTATCAGGTTCATTGTATCTGATCATGTTTTCGCCGTTGTTGCCGAGGAACACGTTGTCGATGATGGCGTACGAACCAATCTTGATGTGCGTCTGGTCAGCGGCAGCAATACCCGCTACGTTCTCTCGCAGAGAGGCGCTGTTTCCTCCCACATAGAGGCCACCGTCCACGATAGCAGGATGTTCCGCATCTTTACCTCTTACGAGGATAGACACCTTCTCTGCGTTAGGACGAATGAGGTTGAGGGCTGTGGCAGATTTGAGCTTCTCCTCTACGCCTGTAATGCCTGCTGCCGCAAGGATTTCATCAGGATTGTAGTAGAAATCCCTCCAACGCGGATCGTCCTTTAGCAGAGGATTATCTGTATAAGCATACGAGCCGTTACCACCACCATAAACGTCACCATAGATACGGGTCATGATACCAACGGTATTACCTGCATAGACATTACCAGAGATATCGTTACCTCCGTATACATTTTTTACATGACCTGCCAATACTCTGACACGAGAAGCATAACCAGCAGGAATGCTATTTGGGTTGTCTTCGGGATCAAGTTGTACTTGGTTATAAGGAACTGGATTTTCGTCGTCGTTGTTATACAAAGGCTTCACGTCAGCCTTACGACAACCACCATAGACGTTATCAACTACCATACCTGCACCTTCTACCTGCATGAGCAAGCCCTCAGGACTGGTCATGCGACCTTCGTTACCACCACCATAGAGGTTGCGGACTTTGCCGCGTTGCAGGTTCCATCGTGGACGGATAGCCATATCCGCCTTGTTGTTTCCGCCAAAGAAACGTCCTATCTGGAAGGCATCACTGCTTGGATAAGAGAAGGTGGTGTTGATCCTCATTATTTGGAAGCGCGCTTCGGTAAGCAGTTCGCCTTCATCCTCTGTAGTCACGCGAGTATCCTTGATGCTGTTAACAACCTCGCTCGGGTTGTTGAGGCAAATGACCGTTTTGTCGGTGATAGTGGCATCATTGCCACCACCGTATGCATAGACGATAGAACCTCCAAGAAGCTCCAGATAGGTTTTACCGAGTGTTGGTGATGATAATTCATTTGTACTGGAAACCACTACTTCACCTGTATCTCTATTCTTGACTACCGTACCAGGTCCAGAGGGCTGTGGCTCGTAGGTATAGTAGCCATTACCGCCGCCAAAGAGCTGTCCAACATATATTTTCTTGGCATTAGGGTCTTCTGTTGTTACAGCCTCGTTGCCTGTACCTGTTGTTATGGTCTTTGTAGATATGCGCACAAAGGCATTCCAGGTATTGTCAATCTCATTCTTTGTTGGATCTACATCCTTATCACCTACTTCCGTCAGTTCTGTTGGAATTTCTGCAGAAGTGCCGATGGTTCCGGCAATATCGTTACCACCATAGATATAGTCGGCAAGGATATAGTCAGAGGCATGTTCACCATCGAGATGTATGAAGGAATAACCGCCAACATTAGCCATGCGGGCACCTGCAAATACAGCATGCAGATTGCCGGCATAGATATTTACCTTAGAACTTCCACCTGTGTCGCCGGCATTACCTCCGCCATAGATGCTACCACCAATAGTAATCTGTGCCTGCATCAGTGTTGCAGTCAAACAAAGTAATAGGATGGTTATTATCTTGCGCATATCTTTAATTTTCATTTTCAACATTCAACTCTCCAATTTTCAATTCTCCAATTCTCAACTTTCAATTTTCAATTTTAATTGTTGGGTTGTCCAAGTCTGGGTCTGACAACACATAGAGGTATGAGGGGTCAACAGTAATCAAGAGTGTACGTTGTTCTCCTCTTGCCAACTCATTCAATGGTGTTGTCAGTTTATTGGTTGCAGTTCGTTCAGCTATCTTGTTTCCATTTTTGTCATACACATCAAACTCTGTCTCCAACACTAGATTATCAAACAAATCCGTTACAGGCACTACATAAGCATTGCATATTACTGTAGGAGTAGTAGTCAGAGTTTTTTCCTCGTTTAAGATGATGCACGAGTTTGCTGTCGCGCCTGTAGCAGTATAGATTATATTGCTGATACCTGTGCTGTTAGCTAAGGTAATATCAACACTCATGCTACTGAGGTTTGCCAACTTCAAGGTCATTTTCTTTACCTTGATAGTGCGTAAGGCACTATATGTTAAACTAATCTTCATGTTGAACTCTAATTGGCTCATCATGTGATCAAGCAATAGATTGATATAGTTCAAGCGATTGCTCTTATACTCGAATGAGAAGTTGCCTCGTATGGCAGATGTCTTGTCTGTTGGGAGTAACACTTGGCGTACACCTGTTACGACACAATAGTCATCCAGAGTCAGCGGATTTACGTTTTCTATATGTAATACTGCTCCTTCATCTGTCCATGATGTCAGTTCAGAAGTCAACTCAGCATCATCGGGCATAAAGCCATAAAGACGGTAGATGCGCGTGCCGGATTTCAGTCTCAGTTTTGTGCTCCACTCTTCCGTATCGCTTGCATATTTGAATCCTCCCTCTACCAATGTTGTACCACTGGTCAGAAAAGTATGAATGTCATTCCAGTCTGTAACTCCCAATACGGCACGTGTTGCTCCCACCATCTGAAGTGGAGCATAAGTCTCCTCCTGAGTAGTGGCAACATTAGTGCCGAAGTCATCGGAAGAATCCTTCGAACAGCCAACTACCATCAGCAGTAGAGCCATAATGACGAGTATGTTATATATTTCTTTCTTCATCTTTCTTTACCAGTTATAGAATTCGTAGTTCGTCTCCGTCTGTTTCCAAGGAGCCACTTCAGCTACTATCACCTTCAACTTAGCTTCTGCCAGATATGAATATACGGTCCATACATGGTTACGGGAGAATCCTCCTTCATCCACCATCTTGAAGGTAGCAGTTTGTTCGTCGCCCTCCCCTACTTGGTATTTTATTTCGCCCTGTATCAGTTTATCACTCTCACGCAGGTAGAAATATTTTTGAGTGAGGTATCCATCTTTTGCGGCAGTTTCAATTCTTGCCTCATAGGCTTGAGGAGCTGCCTCAGGAGACTCTTCATCATAATATCCCCAGGCATAGACTGCAGGATCTTCGTTTTCTGCAATCTCTGTGATAGCTTCGCTAAGCAGGTTTGGTGTTGCTGTTTCATATCCGCCGTCAGTCTTTATGTGGCAGGTCTTGCGGTCATAAGGCTTTCCATCAGCCATAAAGATGTATTGAGCTATAGGTAGCATCTCTGTATTCAGTTTGATGCTGTTAATCTTCAGAGTCTCTTCATCTGTCTGGCGTGAGAAAGCGAAACGCAGTTTAGAAACAGTACGTATCAGCTGCACTCTCGCTACCTGTCCGGCATTATCCAGTCGCAGTACAGGAGCTGTTCCTGTTACAGGTTGGTCGCGAAGTACTCCCGACATAGGCAGTCCTACGTTCTCAGGAACAATAGACACAGGAGTTGTCACTCCGAATGGGTCGGCAGTAGTCTTCTGTATCAGAGCTGCCTCCAACTGTGCCTGGGTCAGCAGTCCGTCCAGTTCCACGTTGCAGTTGCTGTTCGCTACATTGGCTGCTACATACACATCCACACGCTCGCGACTGGCTTCTTCTGTCTCTGCATATGTCTCGTCGATAGTCATCTGTATCAGTTCGTAAGGCTCTGATGTGCTGAGACTTGATGGTTGTGTAGAAGCATAATATCCAAGAAGGTTATGACTGGCATGTCCGAACACCCATATCTGCAGAGAATATACAGAATTTTCCCTTATTATCGGATCTACCACATCACCTTCGTATGCACGAGTAGATTGAGCTTCTTGTGGTGCATAGACATAAACATACAGTTTTGTATTTGATGCATTGTTTGGATTTGTCGGATCAACATAATCATCGTCATCACCAGATGAAGAACATGCTGACAGACATAGCAACAACAGAGGCATCAGCAGCCAATTCATCCAGCTGTTGCCTCCCCTATCTGTTATATGTCCAAACGTATGTTTCATTTTCCTCATTGTTTAATATTCAACTCAACTCTTAACTCTCAACTCTTAACTCTCAACTCTTAACTAAAATATCACTTCCTCCGGAGTTGTGGCAGCCCACTTCGTTACCAGTTCTACGCCCAACTCAAGTCGTGGAGACAGTAGGTTGGGTACTACGTTATAGGCTTTTGCCAAACCTGTTACTTTCATATTTAGTGTGGTCGTATAGTCCTGAGTGAACACACGATCACGGATTGTCTCATTAGGGTCTTCTGACTTTGTAGCCGGGTCAATCTCAGCCGCAAGGTAGAATTTAGTTCCTCTATAAACGGTACCATCCACACCCTCGAAGTCTTTATCGCTATTATTAATAAACTCCAGCACCACAGGCACTTTCTTATTGTCGTATGTCTGCAGCACAAGTGTATTAATCATCTGAGTGGCATCAGCTGAAGAGCTGAGGTACAGTTCAGGCAACTGATTATCGTATATATACTTAATATCTGCCTCAGAATAGATGGGGTAAGTTGTTGTCGGTTTAAAGTCAAATCCTACTGGCAGTTGTCCTCCTACAAGAACACCCGTCAGAGGGAATTTATCAGTTCCGACCTCAACGTTGGAACCCTTGGAGTCCTGAAGGTAATCGTCAGTTTCTTTTAGTTTTATCTGTAATCGTGCCACACCATATTGCAGAGGTTCTCTGATGGCTACGGCCTGTGTGTTAGTACTTACTAATCCATTAGCAAACTCATAGTCTGCCAGCACTTCAGTCCAAGGTCTATCTGTGTACGATGCCTTGCGTTTGTCTATATTTGAAGTATTTATGCGGCTATTGCCGTAATAGTAAAGTTCTGCCGGAAAGGCAAAACGGTCAATTCCGTTGATGTCTGCCAATGATGTATTGGAGACTTCAGCCACAAATTTCTCGCCATCCCAACGAACTGCGGCAGCTCCGTCGGGCAGTCCGATAGAAGCCGGGAAATTACACCATTCACCTGCGGGGTCTAGTTTATCTGCGTTTGCGTCTATCCGAGCAATGATAGCCGTACGAATGGCGGCATCATCACCTGTCAACGATAAGTTGTTAAGCGCCGTTTTCAGCGCTTGAGTATATGCTTTGATGTTAGCTGTTGAACCTGGCATGACGTTTCCGCTTGATTCTACCTCTGTCAGGTTAAGGAAGTTCAGATACATCAGTTTGAGTGTAGCATTGGGAGCATCCTTCCAAGCAATTTCATTGCCTTTAGCCGTAGCAATTAAAGACATATAGTGGGCAAGGCTGTTAGCTACACTATTAACAACCTTGTTTGAAATTGATTCAAGCGAAAAACTGATATCTTTAGGTGCCATACTGAGTGGGAATGTCTCTATGATAGAGCCGTTGGCAGCCTTGTTGTCCTTGTTGTCAGGTAATGGTTTCGGAGCTCGTCCATAGCTTAGGAACGAAGCCACACCAGACATCAGAACACAGTTGTCATAATAGTAGTAGGCGCGTGAATTCACAAGTTTTTCCCCCTCTCCTACTACTTGGAAAAGTTTAGGCATATCAGTTGCGGTAATCTCTCCTTCTACTGCGAAAGGAACGATTTTCCTCAACTCTATGCCGCGATAAGATTGTCCCTCATCCTGTACGACTGCACTACTCATACGAGTATATGGAGTGGCATGGGTAGTTACAGAAAAAGCAAGAGCTACTGTTACGGGATTTTCTTCTTGTGTATCCTGTAACAGAGCATCATCCTTACTACAACCAGTTATTGTTGCGAAAAGGAGTAATAATAGTAATATATGATAGTCGAACCTCTTCAACGTCTATACCTTGTTTATCTATGCACGCGTGCACGTGTACGCGCGTACGCACATGGGTTCATAATCATTATAAAATAGGTTCGTATTCTCCACCTTTGTTCCAATCCAATACGACGCTAACACCTACTGTAGGGTCATATGGTCGTACAGCACCATCATCGTCGAGTGAGCCTTTGATAATCTTCAGGTCACCAGCTTTCAGCGGTTCAGGGATGTCCAACACAGTTTGCGTAACTGAGCCGTCCATTTTGGTGAGATACACCTTGATTTGCCACAACGAAGGATCGGAGGCTGTCGTCTCTTTTGTTGACAAAGCCGGATCTGTGTCGGGCGATGGGAAGTTCACCGAACAATAGCATAGCAGTTCGTTACCTGTCTCCACTTTGTCTGCCTTTATGTATGGAGAGACTGCAGGAAAGACATATGTACTGTCGCTTATGTGGAACTCGCTGGCAAAACCTGTGCCATAGACCTTAATGTCTTTGAAGGTGTGGCCTTTAGGGTCGAGTACCAGAGTGGCGGCACTATTAGCCATGTAGAGGCGAACATTGAATGTCTGACTGACTCCAGAGAGCACTTCCATAGGCTGTCGGGCGGTAAAGAGTCCTGTGGTATGCGAATCGATGATTTCGATGGAAGAACCGTCAGGCACAGTACCTTCTGCCTGTTCGAGCATGGACGAGTAACTGTAGTTGTCCTTTGCCAGTCCTACGACTTTGTTTTCTGCTAAGTTGGCTACAGCCAGATGCAAGTATTTACGCATTGGCAGGGTGAGGTCGTAGGTTGTCTGATTTGTGTTGATAATATCAACTTTGTGCTCCAGTCGTTCTTTGGTAGTTTCGGTATCGTAGAACGAGAGGTTCACGTCGTGGGCGAAGTCGCTAAAGATATTCTTCAGATGTGTCTCGAGGGCATTGGCGACACTGAGTTCCGTAATGGTAGTCAGTTGGGTCTTTAGCTCTGTCGTCATGTTGG
>JAEEOD010000140.1 GCA_016284115.1 Bacteroidaceae bacterium | reverse complement strand
TGGGGGCATTGGCTTCAATGCCAGTCAGCGTGCTAACGACAAGGAATATTCTCGCAATGTGATTCAGAAGGCTTTGAACAAACAATTTGCACCTGAGTTTCTGAACCGTATTGACGAAATTATCACATTCGATCAACTGTCTGAGGAAGCTATTTTGCAGATTGTTGATTTGGAAATGATCGCTTTAAATAAGCGCATAGAAAGTATTGGGTACAAGTTGATTATTGATGATAAAGTGAAACAATACTTGAGTAAGAAAGGCTACGATGTACAGTTTGGTGCCCGTCCGCTAAAACGTGCCATCCAGAACTATTTAGAGGATGAGTTGTCAGAGCTAATTATCAATGAAAGTCTTCCAGAGGGTTCAACGATTACAGTCAGCTATGATAGTAATGCGGACAAACTGAAGTTAAACTAATAATGGTTCTCCCTGTCACGTCAAAATGTCAGTCGTCTGCGGCTGGCATTTTTTTTGCCCTATCCTGCAATGACAGTGTTTTGAATAATAATTAAACTAATAATAATATGCAAAAAGGTAATATTGGTGTAACTACCGAAAACATTTTCCCCGTTATCAAGAAATTTTTGTATAGCGAGAACGAGATTTTCTTGCGTGAACTGGTGTCTAATGCCATTGACGCAACACAGAAGATAAAGACTTTGGCATCAATGGGTGATTACAAAGGCGAATTGGGCGATTTGACCATTGAGGTGAAACTGGACAAGGAAACTATCACAGTGTCTGATCGTGGTATTGGTATGACAGCCGAGGAGATTGAAAAGTATATCAATCAGATAGCTTTTTCTGGTGCCAATGACTTCTTGGAGAAGTATAAGAACGATGCTAATGCCATTATAGGTCATTTCGGATTAGGCTTCTATTCTGCATTCATGGTTGCCAAGAAGGTAGAAATCATCACCAAGTCATGCAAAGAAGGTGCTCATGCTGTGAAATGGACCTGCGATGGTAGCCCAGAGTATACATTGGAAGAGACTGACAAGCCTGGCCGTGGTACTGACATCGTACTCTATATCGACGATGACTGCAAGGAATTTTTGGAAGAAAACCGTATTGAGGGCTTGCTGAAGAAATATTGTCGTTTCTTGCCTGTGCCAGTAGCTTTTGGTAAGAAAAAAGAATGGAAAGAAGGCAAGCTGGTGGAGACAGAAGAAAATAATATCATCAACGATACCAATCCGTTGTGGACTCGTACACCATCGGAGTTGAATGATGAGGATTATAAAAAATTCTATTCATCACTCTACCCTATGGCTGACGATCCTTTATTCTGGATTCACCTGAATGTGGATTATCCCTTTAACCTGACAGGAATCTTGTATTTCCCAAAGGTGAAAAGCAATGTGGAGTTGAACAAGAACAAGATACAACTATATTGCAACCAAGTATATGTCACTGACTCTGTGGAGGGTATTGTGCCTGACTTCCTGACATTGCTGCATGGTGTACTAGATTCTCCTGATATCCCGTTGAACGTATCTCGTTCATATTTGCAGAGCGACTCGAACGTGAAGAAGATTTCTACTTATATTACTAAAAAGGTATCAGACCGCTTGCTGGATATCTTCAAGAAAGACCGTAAGCAGTTTGAGGAGAAGTGGAACGACCTAAAGATATTCATCGATTATGGCATGCTTACGCAGGAGGATTTCTATGATCGTGCCAAGGACTTTGCCCTCTTTACGGATACTGATGGCAAAAACTACACATTTGAAGAGTATAAGACACTTATTAAAGACAACCAGACTGATAAGGATGGCAACTTGATTTATCTGTATGCTAACAACAAGGATGAGCAATACAGTTTTATCGAAGCTGCTACCAACATGGGCTACAACGTATTGTTGATGGACGGTCAGTTGGACATTGCCGTTGTGAGCATGCTGGAGCAGAAATTGGAGAAGTGTCGCTTTACACGTGTGGACAGTGATGTGATTGACAATCTGATTGTGAAGGAGGATAAGAAAGTCAACACGTTGAGTGGCAGTCAGCTAGAGGCTATTAATGCTATCTTCAAGCACCAGATGCCTAAACTGGCAAAAACAGAGTTTGAGGTGATGACACAGGCTATGGGCGAAAATAGCATTCCTATCATCATTACTCAGAGCGAGTATATGCGTCGCATGAAGGAGATGGCTAACATTCAAACAGGCATGAGTTTCTATGGCGAAATGCCGGATATGTATAATGTTGTGCTTAACTGCGACCATAAGTTAGTGAAAGATATCATTAACGATGAGGAAGCAAATTGTCAAACAAATGTGCAACCCATACAACAACAGATGGATGAGGTCACTAATCAGCGCAATGAGTTGAAAGACCAGCAGAAAGGCAAAAAAGACGATGAGATCCCTCAGGCTGACAAGGACAAAGTGAGTGACCTTGACAAGAAGTGGGATGAGCTAAAGAAACAGAAAGATGCTGTGTATGCTGAGTATGCTGAGAAGAACCAACAGGTGAAACAACTTATCGACTTGGCGCTGCTGCAAAACGGTTTGTTGAAAGGCGAGGCTTTGAGCAACTTCATCAAACGCAGTATTGAACTGATGAAATAAAAAAAACTGCAATTTAGCATTGCTAATTAAAAAAAAGTATGTAAATTTGCAGCCGTTAAACAAAAACGGATTGGTTCCGTAGCTCAACTGAATAGAGCATTTGACTACGGATCAAAAGGTTGTGGGTTTGAATCCCGCCGGAATCACTCCTAAAAGCGTTTAACTACGGTATGGTTCCGTAGCTCAACTGAATAGAGCATCTGACTACGGAT
>JAEEOD010000139.1 GCA_016284115.1 Bacteroidaceae bacterium | reverse complement strand
TAAAACGACAAGGAACTTCCTATATAGCCATAAAAGAAAAAACCACTTGGGACGATGTAACCACTGTATTTGAAGATACAAAAGGCAACTTCTGGGTGGGCACCAACACCCACGGTCTGTTTCTCTACGACCGTAAAGGCAAGTCGATGGAACAAAAGGGCATCAATGTGAATGGTAATAATATTGCCGTATGTAAAATCATTGAGGACAGGAATAGTAATCTTTGGATATCCACCTCCAATGGCCTATTCTGTTATAATCTCGAGACAGGTGAGGAGATCAGATATGGTGTCCACAACTCCATCCCAACTGACCAGTTTAATATCAATGCCGGTTATATGATGCAAAATGGCGACATCTACTTAGGCACCTTCAAAGGCCTTGTCACTTTTGAACCATCCAAACTCCAAAAACTGAAAAAATCCTTCAAAGTGTATTTTTCTGACTTTATTTCAGATGAGTCATCATTTAGCGTTAACTGTGCCGTTCCTCATTATTCCTCCATTCAAGATCTATGGTACCGTTACAAATTGGAAGGAGTAAATAAAGACTGGATAGTGGTTCAAGGAGCTCCCAATATCAAATACAACAATTTAAGCCCTGGCAGCTATCAGCTGAAAGTGGAAGCCTCGACAGTGAACGGTTTGTGGCAATCCGACAAACACGACTTCTCCACATTAGAGATCAAAATTCCCTATCCCCCATTGCGTTCACCATTGGCAATCGTCATTTATAGCATTCTGATTCTTACCGCTATTATCTTAGGAATCATATCCTATCGCAAGAAAATAACAGTGCAACGACATCGGCGAATTGAGAAGATGCGTAATGAGATGAACAAAGAACTGCTCAACGACAAAATCAAATTCTTTACAGATATCACCCACGAAATCCGCACCCCATTAACCTTAATGATGGGAAGTATTGAAAGAATGAAAAAGCAACTGGTTCATTCATTGCAAAAAGATGATATGACAGAAACGGTTGATTTATTGGACAAAAACACCAACCGTCTTCATAATCTGGTGAACCAACTGCTTGATTTCAGGAAAATGGAAGTGTCTTCCTATCTAATGGATATGCGTCTGACAGACATCAAACCGATAGTAAACAATCTCTTCGCCTTGTTTACCCCTATTGCAGAGGAAAGGAATCTGATTTATTCAATCCGTCAATGTGAAGACGACTGTCATGTGATGGCAGATCCAGAAGCCGTAACCAAGATAGTGAACAACATGTTAAGCAACGCAACGAAATATTGCGACAGTAAAGTAGAGATAATCGTTTCATCGACCGAAAGTGAAGTTGAAATCCGTGTAAATAATGACGGCCAGCATATTTCTCATGATGAACTGAAAACTGTATTCAAACCCTTTCAGCAGCTTTACAGAGGCGGTGTTAACACAACGATAAACGGTACCGGGCTGGGGTTGTCGCTTGCCAAGAAAATGGCAGAGCTCCAAAATGCCTCCTTTTATTATGACGAGTCACACGAATTGAACTCATTCGTGTTCAGCCTTCACAAAGAGAAATCAACAGAACAGGAGAAAGAAGCGTCAGATTATTCCAGTTCAAACAGTCCAGACTCATTTTCTGTTTCAGATTTAGCGTATTCCATCCTTTTAGTTGATGATGAATCAGACCTTCGTCAGTTTGTGTCAGAGGAATTGTCAGAAAAATATATTGTTTATCAGGCAGACAACGGACAAACAGCATTTGATATACTTGAGCAAGAAAACGTCTCTCTGATTATTACAGATATTATGATGCCAATAATGAACGGTATCGAACTATGTCAGAAAGTAAAAGCCGATATACGTTTTTGTCATATCCCCATAGTGATGCTGACAGCGAAAGTATCTCTTAATGACCATATAGAAGCCTTAAACTCCAAATCGGATGCATATATTGAAAAGCCGTTTCATGTAGCAGAGCTTCTCGCTCAGATAGAAAACCTGTTGGAAAACAGAAAACTTCTGTGTTCCGCCTACGTGAGGTCCCCATTTGCCAAAACTGAAATCGTTTCAAAAAACGAGATGGACAATGAATTCCTCAAAGAACTGTCTGATTATGTTTATTCCTTGATACCCGATACAGACATCACAGTTGAGATGCTGGCAGAACATGTATATATGAGTTACCGTTCTTTTTACCGCAAAATCAAGGGCTTGACATCACTTACGCCGAACGAATTCATACGGTATTGCAAGTTAAAGAAAGCCACAGAACTATTGGATGGAACGATACCAATAAAAAGAATAGCCGAAATGACCGGATTCTCCTCCGTTTCATATTTTACAGCATGCTTCACCAAACAATTTGGGATAAGTCCTGCAAAAGTAGCAGCAAAGAACAAAAGAATCTGACAAAAAACGCTCTGAAGATCTAAAAAAACACAAATCTTCAGAGCGTTTTAATGATTTTGTCAGATATTTGATATTATATGGCAAATTTCACATAATTTTATCTTCATATTAAATGTAATTTTGCATATCAAACAAAAACACGTAATAAATCAGACATGAAAAAGATAATTAACATAGCCATTCTATTATTATTTCAGTTATTAGCAGATGCACAGCATTTGTATAATAATCCAGTCATTTCTGTAAGCGGTCCAGATCCTACAATTATAAAAAGAGGTAATTATTTCTATCTGTACCATACAGGTGGATATGTGCCTATCTACAGAAGTGAGGATTTAGTGACCTGGACCCGAATAGGCAATGCCTTTTCAAACGAATCACATCCGACATTTGTTGAAAACGGCGGTATCTGGGCTCCCGATATCAATTACATCAAAGGGAGATATGTGATGTATTATTCCATGTCCACATGGGGAGGAGTGACGACATGCGGGATTGGAATTGGTGTGTCTCATTCTCCGACAGGCGGTTTCACAGATAGAGGAAAACTCTTTAATTCCACAGAAATCGGAGTGAAAAACTCCATAGATCCTTTCTACTACGAAGAGGAAGACGGCAAAAAATACCTTTTCTGGGGGTCGTTTTATGGAATCTATGCCATAGAGCTTAGCGATGACGGTCTTTCTCTCAAAGAAGGTGCAGAAAAGAAACAGATAGCCGGTACTCTGACAGAGGGGACATATATATACAAGCATAACGGTTATTATTATCTTATCGGCTCAGCCGGCTCTTGTTGTGACGGCCTTAACTCCACCTACCGTTTAGTCGTAGCCCGTTCACGTAGTCTATTAGGTCCATATATAGATAAGAACGGTAATTCCGCCTTGTCCAACAACTTTTCTGACCTGCTCCATGCAAGTGATGAGACTAAAGGACCGGGTCATTGCTCAGAGATAGTAGAAGATGATCTTGGTCAGACTTGGATATTGTATCATGGTTATCAAGTGTCAGATCCAGATGCTGGCCGTTGTGTATATCTTGACCAGGTGATGTGGGATGATAAGGGTTGGCCATATATCATCACCGATAAACCGTCGAACAGCTGGTTTCGTCCTATATTTGGAGAAAAGGAATACACATACTCAAAATTAGAATATGTGGAATATAAAGGTAAGAGCCTGAATTACACTTTTTTATATGACACAGGATATATACCCAATGCTTTGACATCTGTCGAGCTTGAGTGTATGTTTTATGACCATGATGCAGAGAACAAGACAACACTGGGTAATGGCCGTGCAGTTTTTTCCGGCCGCAAGACCTATTTAGATGGCATTTCATTATATCAGAATCAGCAAGGCAGCGCTTTTGGTTATTATGTAGGCGGTTATGCAAATGAAGATGTATATCCTCTGATGTATAATGTCAGATATACAGTTACTGCAGACAAGAGTGGCATCACGATAGACAACAAAAAACACGATATTACAATCAATCAGTTCAGCAACACGACCCAACGTCTGACACTTTTTAGCGGTTTAGAGGATTATCCATTAATCGGCAGGATATATTACCTCAATATCTATACAGGCAGTGCATTAAAACATTCATTTCATCCAGTTCTCCGGAATGAGGATAATACAGTGATGTTTTACGACAGTGTAAACGACACCTATCTGCTACCCTCCGACCCAAATGCTTTTTCTTCAGGCGGCATTGTTGATGATATCAGTGAAGTTGTTCAACCGGATGACATTATAAAAGAAGAGATGATGTATAATTTATCTGGTCAGCAAGTTAACAACACATATAAAGGATTGATAATCAAAAACCACAAGAAGTACCTTAAAAAATGAAACAGCACTGTGTTGACATATTCAGTTTTATTTGTGTAATGGTTGTTCTGTTCTTTACAGCTATTGATGTTCACTCACAAGAGCAGGGATCCCCTGATTACTCCGTGAAAGAGGTTCCTTTCTCCTCTGTGCAGCTGACAGATGCTCTCTGGGCTTCACGTATCACCTTAAACAACACCGTTTCGGTTCCGGACTTTATTGAAAAATGTTACAATCACGGACGGATAGACAACTTCAAAAAGGCAGGCGGTCTGATGTCGGGCTATTTCAATACCAGTTTTACATTCGACGATGCGGATGTATATAAGTGCATCGAAGCATTAGCATACCATTATCAAACTAATCCCAGTGCGACTATTGAGAAACAAATGGATGAACTAATAAGCTATGTTGTTGCAGCCCAGGAGGACGACGGTTATATTCTGACGGCATGGACAGCCGGAAAGCCTGGTCAGCTTCACAGCTGGCTTGGAAGCGGCAAGTTTGAGACCGAGCCCCAGAACAGCCATGAAACCTTCACACTGGGTCATTTGTATGATGCCGCCATAGCCCATTATCAGTCAACAGGCCAACGCACCTTATTAGATGTAGCCATTAAAAACGCCAACCTGCTTGTGGATTACTATTTAAAAGGAGGCTCGAATCATGAACCCGGACATGAGCTGATTGAAATGTCATTAATAAGGTTATATTTGTTAACGCAAAACGATGATTATCTTAAACTCTCGAACTATCTGATTGAACTGAGGGGAAAAGGGGTGATGCACCACGACTACAGCCAAGATCACAAACCTGTGACTGAACAATCTGAAGCCGTTGGTCATGCAGTCCGTGCCGCCTATCTGTATTGTGGCATGGCGGACATCGCTGCTATGATGCACAATCAATCATATCTCCAGTCAGTTGATAAAATCTGGGAAAATGTAGTGGGTCAGAAACTATATATCACAGGTGGTATCGGTTCTAAAGGAGAAAATGAGGGATTCAGCAAAAACTACGATCTTCCGAATGAGACCGCTTATTGTGAATCATGTGCTGCGATTGCCAACGTAATGTGGAATTGGCGTTTGTTCAAAATACATGAAGAAAGCAAATATATTGATATATTAGAACGCTCCTTATATAATAATGTACTTTCAAGCACCGGTTTGGACGGCACAACCTATTTTTATCCGAACAGACTTGAATCGAAAGGCGATGTAGAAAGGAGTCCATGGTTCGACTGCGCCTGCTGTCCCAGCAGTATCATCCGATTCATTCCCACCATTCCAGGCTATTTCTATGCCACTAAAAATGACAGTCTATATGTGAATCTATTTGCAGAAGGAACAGCAGAAATCCCCATGGGAGATAACAAAGTGATCATATCACAGCACACAGACTATCCATGGGATGGTGTTGTAGATATAACCATAGAGAAAACAGCGTCTCTTTCCTACACATTATTAATACGTGTTCCAGGATGGGCAAAAGGTGAGGCAGTCCCATCTTCCCTATATAAATATACGCAAAACAGCACTTCAACAACAAGTATTTATGTAAATGGTGAAGAAATAGATGCCACACCCACATTTAAAGGATACGTCGCTATTCATCGTCAATGGCATGACGGTGATAATATCCGGGTGGATTTCCCCATGACAATAAACAAGGTAAAAGGCCATGAAAGCATCACAGAGGACAAGAACAAATTAGCCTACGAGCGCGGTCCTATCGTCTATTGCGCAGAAGAGGTTGATAACTTGAGTCAATTGTCCAGCATGTTCGCCCCCGGTCTCTCGGATGTGGAAACCGAAAATGATGCCATACTGAATGGTATTGTCCGTCTTAATATTCATGGAAAGAAATACGTTTATGACAGCGAGACCGGAAAACCAAAACAACAGCCTACCATCATCCGAATGATACCCTATTACGCATGGAATAACCGCGGAAAGTCAGCAATGAAAGTATGGATTCCTGTTGTTGGTAAAACAGATGAGTTGACATTGGGTGATGTAACTGACACAGATACATTGAACTATCAAAT
>JAEEOD010000138.1 GCA_016284115.1 Bacteroidaceae bacterium | reverse complement strand
TAAAACTGATATTGGTTATTGCCGCTATGCATAAACCTCACATAGCAAGCATGTGCCTTGTCCTTTATCCATAATTCATTGGCAGGCAGTTCCTCACCTAAATAAAGCAGAAAGGCCTCCCTTAACAAAGCTTTGGCAGGTTCTTCATTATGCTTGTCGTAAGCACTAAACGTTGATGCCACTTTACCCTTTCCAAGGTTACGCTCAAACTGAAAATGCTTCGCTTGATTCAAGACCGGCTGAAGACTGGCAATCCTTTTCTGGATTTCACCATTACTAGTGCCGCATATATATACCTTGCGCGGGTTCTTACCGTCTTTCGTCAGAACCACTTCTGACGCATTGACTCTCTGTGTCATCTTTACAGGTCTCGGTACAGAACCATCACGCTTATACAGGAAAGCCATCTGATATTCCACTTCAGCCTTCTGATTGGCATCGCCGAGACCTTTTGTCACGTCTGGGCTACTCTTCACATAAGAAGCCTTCGTGTCAGTAGGGTATGCAACCGTACTCAGCTTAGACAACTTGGAATACAATACCCACATATTGTCTGGCATCTCCTTCGCAAGTTGCCTAATATCATCTCTGTACAAGAGCTGGTTTTCCGGCTTGGCCACTTCGTCCAAGAGCGATGTCAACTTAGTCCAGTCACTCTGGTTATTACTTAGAGCCGACATCCACAAAGGTACGTCAATACAAATAATCCACCTCTTCTCCACAGGCAATCCTCCTCATTATCATTTTGCCCGCTGGGATATGATGGCCATAAAGTCATTCTCCTGCGAATCCAGGAATCCTTTGGGCAATTCATTGAGGAAACTGCCATCCGATTCCATATCGATGAACCTGTATTCACTTCCATTCTCGCTGTTTTCCACAAAACTCAGGTTCACATCCTCTTTTAGCACCGTTCCGTCAGCAATACGCCTTCTCAGTCGGGTAACAATATGGTCGCTATGCGTTTCTATCACCACCTTGCGCCCATGTTTCATCAAATCAATGAAGAAGTCCACCAGTAAAGCTTGCACTTTTGGATGCATGTGCACATCCGGATCCTCCACAATCAATGTCTCGCCCTTATGGAGCAACAAACCCTGCACCACGATAGGCAAAATCTGACTCAAGCCAAATCCCATCTGGCATAAGTCCACGCTCAACCCCTCATTATTAGTGATAATCGTTCGGTATAGTTTATTTGAATCCCTCTGAACATCCATATTTCTAGCCAGCCCCATCTTGTCGCAAACCCACGTATTGCATAACGTCTGTAATGTTTCGCCATCACCATACCCGTCAATTTTTACGTTCTTGTTGGCCTCATACAAGAATCGTGTGTTATGACCGTCCACACCCACATTCTTGAACGTTGTTGAGTCATAACTGCGAGCCAAATCAGGCTTCTCACGCTGCGGACCAATATAGCAGTACTTTTTCAGGTAGCACGTCAAATCTGCTTCGAGCGTCTTCAACACAACTATCGGACGAATGTCTGCTTGACCCTTTCTTGTCCACTCTGCAAATATGGGCAGGAACGAATGGAATGAAAGCGTACAACTATCAATATTCTTCAGTCTTTCATTATCTCCATACCCCACCATCAGTGGTGAAGAGAACTTGATGGCATAGAAATTCCCAGACTTCTGGAGCCGTCTCAACTGGATGGTTGCTGGTGCAACATCGCCATTATAATTGATTGTGCATGTCAGACCATTGAGAATACTCTTGCCATTTGCCACCACATCTACCTGCAGTTCAATGTTACTCAGCTGGGCATCCATTACATCTACATAACGGGTATAGTCACTCTGGTCCTCAAACTCCTCCGCATCTATAGTTAGCGT
Organism: Bacteroidaceae bacterium; assembly: GCA_016284115.1. The sequence goes on along the minus strand of JAEEOD010000138.1, from coordinate 374 downwards.
AATACTTATCACGTTCGAGCGTTTCTTGCCGTATGCCAAATCAAGCGGTTCGTTTGCCACCACGTATGGACCACCTGTTGTCTTCAAGGCATCCTTTGAGCCAGCTTCCAACGTTTGTTTCAGCAATAGCATAGCCTGCAGCAGCGACGATTTTCCACTGCTGTTGACACCTGCTAAAACCGTCAGAGGTCTTAACTCAAAAGTCCCTGAATCTATTACTGATTTAAAATTCCTAACACTTATACTATTCATAACTGACCATTTTCAAACATCCATAGTGCAAAACCATTTCTAATTCCACACTTTTGCTTCTGCAAAATTAACGATTCTCTCTGTATTTTATTGCATTCCTTATGTATTATTATTCTTTTTTA
>JAEEOD010000137.1 GCA_016284115.1 Bacteroidaceae bacterium | reverse complement strand
AATTTGTTATTGGATGAGATTCATGCCATACGTAAAGTTACCTACATTCCAAGACCGGCTGCTATGTCGGGTAGGGGGCCGAAGGCTGTACCTCAAGATATGAGTGTTGTTGCTATTCATGATGATTATTATTACGAAGTAGCCGAGTTCATTAATCTTATTGAAGAGGGGAAATTAGAAAGTGAAATAAATTCTCATGCCGTTTCATTAGCTACCATTGAGGTGATAGATGAGGTTAGGAAACAATTAGGGGTAGTGTTCCCTGCAGATGATTTTGCATGAAAAGTGCTAATTTTTAAAAAAATAATCACCAAAAAGATACACCATATAAAATAAATGATTATCTTTGCACCGTTTTTCAAAAGCTCAGTATTCTGAGCCTATGAAAAACGCCTAGTATTTATGTTTAATTTTAAAAGTAAAAAGAAAATGTTACAGGAAAAAGTTGGTGAAACTGCAGGTGTTATTTGGAATGTTCTGAATGGTACTAACGGTATGACTCTGAAAGACATCAAGGCAGAAGCAAAGAAGAACGAAGTAAAACTGCTCGACAAGGACGCATATCTGGCTCTTGGCTGGTTGCTGCGTGAGAACAAAGTTGAGATGACAGAAGATGGTAAGGAATTGTTCATTAAGCTGATCTAATCCACGCTTAATACATAAAACGATTAAATGTGTCGGTAAAGTTATCTTTATCGACACATTTTTTTGTGTTGTCGAAAATAGTTCCTATTTTTACACAATTAAATTGTTGCATGTATGTATTTGTTAGGTTACGACATAGGAAGCTCGTCTGTAAAAGCGAGTCTAGTGGATGCACAATCGGGTAATTGTATAGCCTCTGCATTCTATCCTAAAAAAGAGGCCGAAATCATGGCACCTCAAGATGGGTGGGCTGAACAGCATCCGGAAATGTGGTGGAAGCATCTCAAATTGGCAACAGCTGATGTGTTGTCTTCTTCTCACGTTACGAAAGATGATATCAAAGCGATTGGTATATCTTATCAGATGCATGGTCTGGTGTGTGTTGACAAAAACCAACAAGTATTGCGACCTTCCATTATCTGGTGTGACTCTCGTGCTGTGGGCATAGGACAACAGGCTTTTGATGAACTGGGGACTGACTTGTGTCTGTCTCATTTGTTGAACTCACCTGGCAACTTCACTGCTTCTAAACTAGCTTGGGTGAAGCGTAATGAACCAGAAGTCTTTGAAAAGATTGACAAGGTGATGTTACCTGGTGATTATATTGCCATGAAGTTGACAGGTAATGTCTGTACAACTATTTCTGGCTTATCTGAAGGAATGTTCTGGGACTTCAAAGAAAACAAGTTGGCAGACTTCCTACTGAATTATTATGGCATAGATGCATCGATGATAGCAGATATCGTGCCTACATTTGGAGAACAAGGTAGGGTGAATAAGGTGGCTGCACAAGAACTTGGTTTGGCAGAGGGCACTCCTGTAACCTATAGAGCAGGTGACCAACCTAACAATGCTTTGTCGTTGAATGTATTTAATCCTGGAGAAATTGCTGCTACGGCAGGTACATCGGGAGTAGTGTATGGTGTATCAGGACAGATTAATTACGATCCCCTGAGTCGTGTAAATACTTTTGCTCATGTCAATCATACACATCAGTTAAACCGTCTAGGCATTTTGTTATGCATCAACGGCACTGGCATTCTCAATTCGTGGATGCATCATAACATTACTTCAACTTTGGCTTATCCTGAAATGGATCAGTTGGCTTCATCAGTGCCTGTCGGTTCCGATGGAGTTGTAGTAATGCCTTTTGGAAATGGCGCAGAGCGTGTGCTGCAGAACAAAGAACTTGGTTGCTCTATTCATGGACTTAATTTTAATAAGCACGATGTAAGTCATATATTACGCGCTTCGCAAGAAGGCATTGTGTTCTCGTTCTGTTATGGCATGGAGATCATGAATCAGATGGGAATGGAGATAAATATTATTCATGCAGGAAGGGCAAATATGTTTAAGTCGGCACTGTTCCGTGATACATTAGCCACTGTTAGTGGAGCCATAATAGATATTTATAAAACTGATGGCTCTGAGGGCGCAGCAAAAGGGGCAGGCATGGGCGCTGGCATCTATCGCAATCACGACGAAGCTTTTGCTTCACTCGAATGTCAGGCTCATATCGAACCTCAGATTTTGCAGAGAGATAAATATCTTTCTGCTTACCAACGTTGGAAATCTTTTTTGAATAAAGAATTATAAATCATAAAAATAATAGAACTATGGAAAAGGAGTATTTTCCTGGAATCGGTAAGATCCCTTATGAAGGCACAAAGAGTATGAACCCTATGGCATTTCATTATTATGATGCCGATAAAGTGGTTTTGGGTAAGAAAATGAAAGACTGGTTGAAATTTGCCCTTGCATGGTGGCATACCCTGGGTCAGGCAAGTGGTGACCAGTTTGGCGGACAAACCCGCCATTATGCATGGGATGAGGAAGAGTGCCCCATCTGTCGTGCGAAAGCTAAAGTTGATGCTGGCTTCGAAATTATGCAGAAATTGGGCATTGAATACTTCTGCTTCCATGATATTGACCTGATTGAAGAAGGCGCAACCATCGAAGAGTATGAAGAGCGCATGCAGATAATCACCGATTATTTGAAAGAGAAGATGGCAGGTACTGATATCAAACTTTTGTGGGGTACTGCTAATGTTTTTGGTCATAAGCGCTATATGAATGGTGCGGCTACCAATCCTGATTTTGATGTGGTGGCTCGTGCTGCTGTGCAGATTAAGAATGCTATCGATGCAACTATCAAGTTGGGTGGTACCAACTATGTGTTCTGGGGAGGCCGTGAGGGATATTCTTCTTTACTGAACACTCAGATGCAGCGTGAAAAAGACCATTTGGCTAAGATGTTAACTGCAGCTCGTGACTATGCTCGTGCACATGGTTTTACTGGAACATTCTTGATTGAACCAAAGCCAATGGAGCCCACTAAGCATCAGTATGATGTGGATACTGAAACAGTGATTGGTTTCCTGCGTGCCAATGGTCTGGATAAAGATTTCAAGGTAAACATTGAAGTTAATCATGCTACTTTGGCAGGACATACATTTGAACACGAACTGACAGTTGCTGTGGATAACGGAATGTTGGGTAGTATTGATGCCAACCGTGGAGATGCCCAGAATGGTTGGGATACTGATCAATTCCCTATCGACAATTTCGAGTTGACACAGGCTTTGCTGCAGGTAATTCGTAATGGCGGATTGGGTAATGGCGGTATGAACTTTGATGCTAAGTTGCGCCGTAATTCTACAGACCCAGAGGATATATTTATAGCTCACATCAGTGGTATGGATGCTATGGCACGTGCCTTATTAAATGCAGCTGCTGTCGTTGAAGAATCTCCATTGCCACAGATGTTGAAAGACCGTTACGCAAGTTTCGATGCAGGTGAAGGTAAACGTTTCGAAGAGGGAAAGATGACTTTGGAAGAACTTGTTGCTCATGCTAAGAAGAATGGTGAGCCTGCACAAAAAAGTGGTAAGCAGGAACTGTATGAAACGATATTAAGTCTTTATTGCAAATGAGAGTAATTAAAGTCGGATTAGTACAGATGTCAGTTACAGCCAGCCTCTCTGATAACAGAGAGAAGCTGGCTGCCAACATTAGGGCTTGTGTTTCCAAAGGTGCTCAATTGGTGGTGTTGCAGGAGTTACATAACACCCTTTACTTCTGCCAAGTGGAAGATGTTAACAACTTCGATTTTGCAGAAGCTATACCTGGGCCATCAACTGCATATTATGGTGCGTTAGCTAAAGAACTGAGCATTGTATTGGTCACCTCGTTGTTCGAAC
>JAEEOD010000136.1 GCA_016284115.1 Bacteroidaceae bacterium | reverse complement strand
CCCAGCTGGGGTTGAGCTCATGCACTGCAAGCACGAAAAAGAAAATCGAAGTTCCCAACCTCAAGATATCCTTCCAGGAAGGTATTCCTCCAGGTGAGAGCTTGAATGAAAAGTTAGACTTCATGGAAAGCCTGGGTGTTGTGGGCTTTGAGCCTGGCGGTCGCGGACTGGCCGGTCGTGTCAATGAGATTCAGCAAGCCCTAAAGAACCGCAACATCACCGTGTCGGCCATCTGTGCAGGCTTCGACGGATTCATTCTGGCCGAAGACCCCGCTGTGAAGGAGGAATTTGATACCACGATGCGTGAGATTGTTGCAGCAGCAGGAGAACTGGGCTCCACAGGTGTCATCATGGTACCAGCCTTCAACTCACAGAAACCCTGTCTACCTCACACATTAGACACACGCCAATACCTCTGCGAACAGCTCCACGAACTGGGTGAATATGCCGTGAAGTGCGGAACAACCGTTATCCTGGAGCCCCTGAACCGTGGCGAGTGCTTCTATATGCGACTGGTGGGTGATGCTGCAGCCATTGCTCGCGACTCTAAGAGCGAGGGTGTAAAGTGCATGGGCGACTTCTGGCACATGCAGGAAGAAACATCCGACTATGGTGCATTCTGGTCGGCAGGCACAAAGTACCTGCAGCATGTCCACATTGCCAGTCGTGGACGTCGCCTGATGCCTGGTGAGGACGGAGATAAGGATGACTATCGCGATGGATTCCGTGCGCTGAAGGAGATGGGATATAACAAGTTCATCTCTCTGGAATGCGGCACTAAGGGCGAGCGCAAGGATACTGTAACGGCAGCCGTAGAGTTAATGAAAGCTCAGTGGCAGGAGGCATAAGCCGATATACATTATTAATAATGGAGTCCACTAAAAAAGTGGACTCCATTATTTTTTGTATGTTTATTTCTTAAAAATATACTGCATCGCTTCTGGATCGAGGGGATTCATGTCTATCAGTTCGAGGTTCTTCACCATATGAAGAGTGCCCTGCTTGTAAGTTTGGAAGTGCTCGCTGGCGATATGACTCTGGTAAGCCTCTTGGTCACGATAAATCTCTAAGACGCGGATTTGGCACTTGTCGCTCTTCAGGTGAGAGGGATAGATGCAGATAACACCAGGTTCCTTCTTCACCGACTCACCACCCACAGTAGCGGCAGCAGCCAAGTATTCATCCAGGTACTCGGGATAGACCTCAATCACAGAGAGGCGCACCAGCATCTTGGCTGGGTCATATACCTTCACTTCTTCCTGTTGGACTTCGGTAGCCACAGATCTGTTGTCATTACAGCTTGTCATAGTCATAAGCAAAATACCCATCAGGGCGATAATCAGTTTCTTCATTGTTTATACGAGTTACGAAATAGTTAACATCTGCTCCGCCAACGGCACATACCACTTATGTACTTCCTCTGTTGTGGGAGTATGGCCACCTGGGAAGTGAAACGAGTGGGTATAATATTGCAAGAAGAGCGGTTCAAAATGAGCTAAGGTGTCAATCTCCCCAAACAAGCCCCAGACATGGTCTTTAAAATCTGGACTGCAGTTATTGAACTGTATAGCCTCCATCTCAGCAAACTCGTCAATCAGGGCTTCATCAATGATGAAATGTTGCTTGCCATCTTTACGAGGCGACTTATACTGATGCTCCCCTATCCTGGTCTTCAGGAATGTTGTCATCTGGAAATGGGGATTGCCCAGCAACGCAGGAATACCCACCACAGGAGCCACCATCTGTGCATAGAATGAGCCACAGCTGTTGCCTATCAGAAGATCAGGCTTCTCATGGTCTATCAGTTCACAGATGAAAGACAAAGCCTCCTTAGGGTGCATGGGCAAATCGGGTGTAATAACCTCCACACGACCCTCGAAAGCATCGTGCAATGCCAAGGCTGGTACACACTGCCCACTGGCATAGAACCCATGTAGAAACACTATCTTCTGCATCCCATTCTTCAATAATCTTTTGCCAAAAGTACGAATAATCGAAAGCAAAAACAAATTTTAGATTAGCAAATACACTACCAACTTTTGATTACAAACATACGATAATAAAATCGCTTATACCCATAAATAATGATTGCACTCATTGTAAAAAAAATGTAACTTTGCAGCGGAATAATACGTATTGCAATGAGAAGGATGAAACTTTATGAGGCTGACGACAAGATGATTGACTTGATCAGCGATAACTACAGCATGCTGCAGGGATTGAGTGCCTTTGGCATTCAGTTAGGTTTTGGCGATAAGACCGTCAGTGAGGTGTGCCAAGAACAGGGGGTTGACTGCTACACCTTTCTTACGGTAGTTAATTTCCTCATTAACGGGTATGCTCCCAAAGAAACAGATGACAAGATTTCTGTAGAAACATTGCTTGCTTATCTGCGTGCCTCACATCGTTATTTCCTCGACTACCAGTTGCCTTCTATCCGCAAGAAATTGGAGGAGTCATTAGTGCATGGCGACAATCTTGACACGCTGATTCTACGTCTCTACGACGAATATGCACACGATATCCGCCAACACATGAAGTATGAGGAGAAGACACTCTTCCCCTATGTGGAGGCACTGCTAATAGGTGAACAGAAATCCAACTACAATGTGGATATCTTCTCTAAACACCATAGCGACACTACGGGTAAATTCCAAGAGCTAAAGAATATCATAATCAAATATTTGCCTAACGACGGACTAGTGAACAACCAGCTGACAGCAACCCTCTACGACATTTACAACAATGAGGAATGGCTGAAGAACCACAGCAATGTGGAAGAGGTGTTGTTTGTACCTGCCATTCGCATCCTTGAACAACGACTGAAGAACGAAGACGTAACAGTGCGCATCTCTAATATGATTAACGTAGAAGCTACTGAGTCTATCTCCGATCGTGAGAAAGAAATCATCGTGTGCCTGGTGCAGGGCATGTCAAACAAAGAGATTGCCGAACAGTTGTTTATATCAGTCAATACCGTCATCACCCACCGTCGCAACATTGTCCGCAAGTTGCAGATACATTCACTGGCTGGTCTTACCATCTATGCCATCGTCAACAAGCTGGTGGATTTAAAAGACATCGAACGATAAACTCACTCTTTATAAAGGAAAATCCCTGTAAATCGATTCGCATCGAAATACAGGGATTTGTTCTTTACACAAACTTGGCGCGTCTCAGATATACTCAAGTAAGTTTGAATCAGCTTTCGACTTGCACAAGTTTTCCTAATAAAAGTGGTTACGTAATTATGACTAACTATTTCATTTAATCTGACAATGCAAAGTTACGGTCTTTACCAAAACTTAGCAATCCCTAAAATTAGGTATATTTCACCTAACTCTTTCATTATTCGTAGGTAATCAATAAGCAGGAAAGGCAGAATTGACTTGTGCCTTCACCGCCATACACTCCATTTCTATCAACCATCCAGGGCGACATACGGAGGCATTGACAAACACCTTGGGCTTGTCGGGGAAGCGTTCATCATATAAGGCTTTCACTACAGCATAGTCGGCCATGTCACGCAAATAAACAATCATCTGCCCTACCTCATCAAACGTGCAGTCAGCCTCTTTGAGCAAAGCTTCTACATTCTCCCACAAACGATGGGTTTGTTTGCGCACATCACGATGATACATAATTTCTCCTTTGTTGTTGATGCTGGCTGTACCCGAGATAAATACCTGACGACGATCGCCATAGTCAACGTATGTACCACGTTCGAAACTCACCCCATATTCTGAAGTACGATTCAAGTGTGTGGGAGCATAAAGATAATGCACCTGTCCTGGTTGAAGACCACTCACCGCATAGGCATCCAACTGCACAAAAGATGCAGGGTTGGCCATTCTGCCACCAATGCCTGTTGAAGCTATAAAGTGAGTCTTATCGGTTAGACCTTGTGTAACGAATACATCATTGCGAGCCTTGACCATACCCGCATATTTATTGTCAATGTTCTGTACAAAGAACCAAGTACGAATACAGTTATCAGCCAGTGTGCATCCCTCTTGCATGAGGTTCATCACATAGTCGTTGAGCAGCAAACGCGTCTGGTATTCCGAGTTGGCTGCCTGGTTGGTATTGCTGCCTGTCCAAAGATGACGATAGGCTCCATGACATGCTTCAAACAAGCCATCAGACAAAGGTTTAGTCAGCACATCACCTTGCAGCAGATACGCCCACATAGCTATCTTGGTACCATCAAGCGGAGGCTGTTGCACCAAAGAGAGCGCACATTCGGTTCCCTCAGTAGTCATAGCCAACAGCAAATCAGCCTGGTTAGCTGCATCATTCATGA
>JAEEOD010000135.1 GCA_016284115.1 Bacteroidaceae bacterium | reverse complement strand
TTTGAAGAAGTCATTGAAGGATATTACTTTCATAAGTCAAAATTAGAAGTATAACATAAAAAATATTGTGAAAATGAAACAGATTAGTGGTGAGTTGTTTTTTGCAGTTCTTTGGAAAGGACTGACGCAGTGCCTCGGATGGTTTTTCGGTCTGTTCGGCTACAAAAGGGACGGAAAGTGGGCAAAGTGCGTTTGGGGCCTGTTTGCAACCAGTGCCAGCATCGTGATGACATTGTTTGCATTGGCTCTGCTTTGTTGCCTTGGTGAGAGTGTATATAACCGATATTTCAGAAATCACTACTGTGATGACGAATACTGCTACCACTCAGAGTATGTCAACCGTGACATTTACTTCCACAACACAGAGGATGGGAAGGGTTACATCTACAACCAACGTACTGGTGAGAAACTGATAAAGCATATTGCCTGGATTGCCAAACCGCTTGGGAAAGACACACTTGTCTGCTATAGTGATGGCAAAAAACGTGGCTACTTCAGCAAGAATACAGGTAAAGTGATTATTAAGCCTAAATACGATCATGCGTGGGTGTTCTCCGATGGGTTGGCCAGTGTGGATGATAATGGTTATATCAAGTTCATTGATGGAACGGATAAGGTGGTCATTGACGAAAAGATGCCGTATATTCCGAATATGGAGGGTTATGTGTTCCATTCGGGCTATTGTGTTGTGGACACAGACGATGGGGAACTGTGCGGCCTGATAGATAAGGCGGGTAAGATTGTGCTGCCCAAAGAGTATAGCTCTATTAGCCCGACAAATGATCTTGAGATGTGGCGTATCACCAAAGGCAAGGAAAATGGCCTGCTTGACAAAGATCTGAAGCCTGTTATTCCTTTGACAGAATGTTCTATGTGGATTTGTGACAATATGGTAGATATGACAATGCCCGATCATACAATGAGGAAATATACCCTGAAGGGTGAACTTATCAATGACTTCTATATTGCCAGTGTGCGGACATTGGAATACACGAAAGACGAGATTCTTTACCGCACAGACAAGACAACAGATGATGAAGGGAACGTTGTTGACACCACTATAGAAGGTTATCATCCTCAGGCTACAGCCCGAATGAGAGCATACGTTGCTGGAGAGGGATATGAGGGATTGATGAGCGCCGATGGGCATATAGTGACGATGCCACTCTATAAGGACATATCTGCCATAGGTTATGACTTGTACCTCTGTATGGTTAGCAACAGCGACCATGTGATTATCAATGGAAAAGGTGAAATAATAAAATAATAGGTATATGATGAAGAGATTGTTTTTCTGGAACGTGTTGGCATTGGCAGCAATAATGCTGCCAGCCAACCTTATGGCTCAAGAGGTTATAGAACCTGTTGACAGCATTTGGATTGATACTGTTGCCGTTGATTACAATGATATTGACGAAGTTATAGAGATCGTTGATACAGTCTCTGTTGACGAAAATGACATGATAGTTGACAGCGTTCTTACAGAAACAGGCGAGATCGTAGCTGATACCTTCAGACTGTCTGATGGTGAAAAATGGAAGAGGAGTCTTCCTCAGTACGACTTAAAAGAGTACGAATGGGTGGACATCTGCTATAACCCTAAATACGCTATTGTTACCAAAAACAACAGAAAAGGAATTTATGATCTGGAGCTGCATAGGAATGTAACGGAGGTCATTTATCGAGACTTATGGTTTTCTAAACAGACAATGGCAGAGGATAGTGCATATATCAGTCTGTTTTATGCAACGATGGGTATCAAGCGTGGCATCATCAGCTTATATGAGCCGGATAATAACGTCGTTTCAATTTGGATGGATGACCCAGATGAGGTCTATTCGTTGGAGGATTGTTCCACGATAGATAACCGAATGACGAAGCATGTGAGAAAGCTTCTGGATGCTTTTATCAAGCAGCAACAGATGGATAATGCCCAGATAGTAATATTGGATGCTCAGTCTGGCCAGTTGAAATCCTGGATATCCTTAGATGCCGACATGGAGAAAGAAGACGCGGGAAAGTTGCTGGCTCATTCGTGTACAGCATCGTTGACAAAGCCTTTCCATGCGGTGATGGCATTAGAGAATGAAGGGCTGTCCCTTGATAGTCTCTATCATGGTATAAGTTATCGCAATGGCATTAAGAGTCTTAATAACGAATTGATTCATCAGGCTATTTTCAGAGGTTATCGTAGGAGTGCGGCAGAACGGAAGTGGGAGGAATTAACAGATTCTCATAATCCTTCGACCAGTCCTTTTATCATGGCTGTGGGCTATAATAGTCTGGTTCATAATGGCACCATGATTATTCCGACAATGAAAGCAGATAGTGTAAACGTGGAGGAAAATGTCTTTTCTGAAACTAATCTTGTTAATCTTCGAGATGTCCTGAGTATCAACAGGCATGAATCCCCACAGTTGGCATGGCTTTCGGATATGACGAACTGGCTTGGTTATGCTACAATGGAGAACATCTATGCCGAAGAGGATAAGGACCGGATGACACCTGTAGGAGCGCAAATACAGTTTGCGGGAGTTTTTCCTGCTGATAGCCCGCGATATACTATTTGTGTGGTAGCAGACAAACAATCAACAGATGTTTCCACTTCCGTGCTTCAAGATGTTGTTAACCCATTAACAAAATGGCTATTAAAGAATTAAGCCATGGAATCGGAGGTTGATGCAATTCTCGACAGATGGTTTCCTTGTTATACGTCTTATGAATTAATATATGATGAAGTATGAGCAAGAGAGTTTTAAATAAGGTTCAGGGTGCCTTTCAAGGCCTTGGGATAGAATTGAAGAAGGGACATTCTCTTTATGAGTTCGAGTATGAACATGTTTTTATGTTCCTCTCAATGGATGCAAAGGATCAGAGCATTGCTTTTGTCACATATGTAGTAGATTCTGGCGATATCAGCATGGATGAGCAGATCTTAAACACGGCACTTGACATTGTTGACGGCTTTCATGAGGACTGTTGTGGTGATTGGAATGACGGTGTACCTTATTTTGTGTCTCCCTGTTACGAACTGAAAGGTACTAAAGAGGTCACGGCAGGGTGGCTGCAGGAACAACTCAAGGCGTTCTATGATGCCTATATGTTTCTTGAAGCGAACATTCATCTGCTTTGCGACACCAGCATTTTCGGAATAGCGAAGGAAGGTGTGGTACAATCAAGCATGATGACTAATGAAGAGGTTGAAGTCATGATTGCCAAGGACTTTATAAAGAATGTTAGTCTACTGGGTGTTGATGCTGGTGACATCAAAGCTATTAAGGAAAACAGTGACTTTTTGGATGGATGTAAGAAGTACTGTTATGCCAAGGAAATGAAGGTCTGTCTGCAGACGGCCATTGATAATATGAGTAAAGCCCATGCTGATGCGAAACTCGCTCATCTGGGTGTAAAGCTATTACTCAACAAAGAATCAGAGCTGATGTTGGATGAGACATCAACTCTTGGTGACGTGTTCAATAATCTTGAAGGTGTGGAAGTTGTTTGGGGCATAGGGAAGAACGACAGTCCTCAGAACGGGAAGATTGCAATTTGCGTAGTTGGCGGTTTTATGAACAATTGACGATGGCCCATAAGAAATACTATGGTTATAAGCCTAAGCATGAGCATTACTCAGTAATACTACATGAGACAGGGACAAAGGTAGGCGACATTCTCGACTTTGTTTACGAGGATGGCCGTTGTGGTATGAATCATTATTATTGGGGTAGTGAGATAGATTATGAGTATAATCGTCATGGTGAGGTGGAACATAACTATATATGGAACGAAGAAAATACAAAGAAGTTGATGTTAAGGACTGGCACCAAGAATGGCAAAGCACTTGTAGAAGCTATCTATGAAAGATTCAGTAAATACAATGGTAGTGCTGATCTCCACATCAGGCAATGGTGTGAGGAAAAAGGAATAGAATACGATTTCAGAGCTTGGTTTTGACAAATATGACAGATATGGATATGATATCGCAGAGATTCCCAGTTGCTTCGTTGAGAGGCTTAGGCAAGAAATGGGTGTTTTTTACAGGTGCAGGATGTTCTGCAGCCAGTGGACTTCCTACGTTCCGTGGCAAGGGTGGTATTTGGAATGAGATAGATGCTGATACTGTTGCCAGCAAGAAGGCCTGGTATTGTGGGCGACGTTCTGATTGCAAGGAACGTCGGCAGCGAGTATTGGACTTCTTTAATCCTATCCGCAGGAAGATTATCGAGTTGGAACCAAACGAGGCTCACTACATGATAGCGCAATTCGAGCATGTGGCTTCTTCCGTCACCATTATCACACAGAACGGAGATGACTTTCATGAACGAGCGAGGTCAAAAAATGTCATTCATTTGCATGGGGAAGCGCTGAAGAATAGTAGTACACTTCATCCGTATCATCCAATCAATATTGACAGGTATAGCTCTGACACAGATATTCACATTGGGGATAAGGCTGAAGATGGTTCGC
>JAEEOD010000134.1 GCA_016284115.1 Bacteroidaceae bacterium | reverse complement strand
CTACTCCAAGAGAGAATGAAGATAAGAATCAGTATGCTGAGTCTCAGAATATTCTCTTTGCCAAGGTCGGTATGAACTTCCGTGGCAAACCAACCACTGCTTCTCGTGCTGAGCTCCTTGAGGAGGCTGCTCGTCTGGCTGCTGAGGCTGAGGCTGCTCGCCTGAAGGCTGAGGAGGCTGCACGTCTGCTTGCTGAGGCTGAGGCTAAGCGTGCTGCTGAGGCTGCTGCCGAGGCTGCCCGTCTGGCTGCTGAGAAGGCCGCTGCCGAGAAGGCCGCTGCTGAGCTCGCTGCCCGTTCTGCTGCTACGAACCTCGTGTTCTTCTACAGCATCCGCGAGACTACTTTCGACGACGAGGATGACGCTAAGCTCCAGGATCTCGTGAAGTACGTGAACAGCAACGCTGTGAAGATGATCTACATCAAGGGCTATGCTGACAAGGGCACTGGTAATCCTTACGTGAACCGCAAGTATGCTAAGCAGCGTGCCGAGAACGTGAAGAAGGCCCTGGTTAGCAAGTATGGCATCGACTCGAAGATGATCGAGTGTCTCTCGTATGGCGACACTGTCCAGCCTTACACTGAGAATGATAAGAACCGTTGTGCGACGATCTTCGTCGAATTCGAATAATTTCTACTCTTAACGCGAATTTATCACTCAACTTACTAACGCCGCAGCTCCCTGCGGCGTTTTTTGTTTTATTGCCTACGGCAAGAAATCTTAGAGGAAATCATAGGAGGAAATGGTTTGGGGCGAGCGAATGTAGGGACAGACAATATTTCCACATTTGATTTCCACCAAGATTTCTGCTCGGAGAGCATAAGAATAGGTTATTGCCTACGGCAAGAAATCTTAGAGGAAATCTTAGGAGGAAATGAGTTGGGTCGAGTATTTATCGGGACAAGCAAAAATTTCCACAAATGATTTCCACAAAGATTTCTGCTCGGAGAGCATAAGTTAAACAATAATTTATATAATTATGGATGTATTATTTGAATATGACAAACAAGTAAAGCCACTTCGTGATATTGTGGGTGTCGCAATTACTGTATATAACGAATGGGGTCCTGGCTTCATTGAATCTGCTTATGAAGCTGGTATGAAGCATCTCCTTGAAAAGGCTGGTCACAAAGTGGAGCGTCAGAAGTATTTGCCTATGTATTGGAAGGACGAAAAGTTGAAAGATAGCTATAGGTTGGATTTAGTGGTAGATGATATCATAGTTGAACTCAAAGCATGCAAGTTTGCCTCTAATGATCATAGAAGACAGCTTCAGAATTATATGCGTCTCACTAAATGTTCTTATGGGCTATTGATCAATTTCGCTGAATCACAGGTCTATTCTGAGGCTTACAGGTTATATTCTGATGGCACTATCGAAAAGGTCCCACTCAAGACAAGTCCTAAAACTCAAGATTGAACCTTTTCAACTGTATAGCTTCGCTAGAAATCTGTGAGGAAATCTTAGGAGGAAATTGTTGGGTCGAGGATATGTATGGACAAAACAATATTTCCACATTAGATTTCCTCCAAGATTTCTGCTCGGAGAGCATAAGAATATAGGTTATTGCCTACGGCAAGAAATCTGTGAGGAAATCTTAGGAGGAAATTGTTGGGTCGAGGATATGTATGGACAAAACGATATTTCCGCATTAGATTTCCTCCAAGATTTCTGCTCGAAGAGCATAAGAATAGGTTATTACCTACGGCAAGAAATCTGTGAGGAAATCTTAGGAGGAAATTGTTGGGTCAATGATATGTAGGGACAAAACGATATTTCCGCATTAGATTTCCTCCAAGATTTCTGCTCGGAGAGCATAAGAATAGGTTATTGCCTACGGCAAGAAATCTGTGAGGAAATCTTAGGAGGAAATGGTGTTGGTTCTGTCAAGGATAGTAGGGACAAAACAATATTTCCACATTAGATTTCCACATAGATTTCTTGCGTTAGCAATAAAAACAAATGAATAATCCCGACACGGTGTGCCGGGATTATTGAGTTACATGTCATCCATCGACAGGCCAATGAGTTGGAGGGAGTAGTTGGCTAAATAGGGCCGAACGGATTGCACCTTTCTCTCCAACTCCTGCATGTTCAGTTTCCGGGATTGACGTTTGACTTCTGCAAAGACGGCAGTTTTGTCTATGTCGTTTATGGCGATTAGGTCAATCTCGTTCTCACCTTTGCGGTCCCAATAGTTGCCAACTTGGGTGACACGCTGTTCTTCCATCCATTTCTGACGGAAATACTGCTCAAGCACTATGCCGCTGTATTGTGTGTAGCCTTGCTGGATTATCTCGAGGAGGAGGTCATTGCGTTCCATCTCTACTAGTGACTGGTGGCTCACGATGAACCGGAACCAGAAACGAAGAAAGCAGTCTTCGATCTCCCATCGCTGGTTTCGACTGCCAGGCTTGCTGAAGAGGGGCAATCTGCGATGTATGTAATTGTAGTCTTCCTCCAAGTTATTAAGGTATGACCCGGTATTCTTGCCTATGACGCTGTCTATTTCGCTTTGCGAGGTCATGCCTCCAGCAATCATCTGCAGGATGCTCAAATAATTGGCATAGTCCTTGCCGAATTCCGACATGATCAGTTCGGTTCCTTCGTTCAAATACGGGGAGCCTGCCTGTGTCACCCACTGAAGCATCTTTTCTTTAGTTGTTGCTCCTGCGTCCATGAGCCATGACACATACTTGGCAACACCTCCTGTCAGTGTGTACAGACAAAGCAAGTCTTCGGCTGTATAGGAAGGGTTATGGTCTCGGATAATTTCCTTTAGCACGCTGATTCGGAAAGGTAATAGATTAATTCGGCAATCCTGCCTCCCATAGAGCGGTTCGTCGTCGTTGTCAAATATTCGATGCATCATGTTGAAGATGCTACCGCAGGCAACGAGGTTGACGTGAGAGCGATTATGGTACCTATCCCAGATATCTTGGATGTGACTTGGAATGGCGGGATTCACTCTGATGAAGTTCTGAAACTCGTCCATCACCAAGGTGAAGTGATTGCTTTCTCCGAACCGCATTATCTCTTCGAAGAGTTGTGCGACGGTCTCTGCTTGTCCGAAGATGTGCAGCCCCAGGATTTTCTCTGCTTCGGCTTGAAACTTGCGTGTGAGAATGCGCTCGTTGTCCTTCGAGACATACAGGTATAAAAAGGGTTGTTCCTGACCAACGCCTCTTGTCAATAGTGCGGTTTTCCCTACACGTCGGCGACCTGTTAGAACGGTCAGCATGCTGCGTTCGGTGGTGTTTGTCCAGTTGCGATTCAAGATTTCAAGCTCGGTTTGTCTGTCGTAGAATTTCATAATTAAACGTTCATTAATTTAATGGCGGTTACATTAACTTGCTGCAAAGATATACTTCTTAGTGAATAATTGGAAATAATGAGGTGAAAAACGATGGTTTATTGTTGTTTTTTTGAGTGGGGAGTGGGGTATTTGGCAAATGGACTTTGCGGATTCGACAGTTATGCTCTTCGAGCAGAAATCTTGGAGGAAATCTGATGGGGAAATGGATGATGAAAAAAGATGATGAAAAAAAACTTTTGAAAGGTGTAGGTGCGGAGCACCTGATGCTGAAATGACATGAATGCTTCTGTTGTAATATAATTAAGAAAAAAAAAGCTTTTGAAGAGGATGGGGCTGAAGCCCCGAGCTGCTAGGTGGTGGCATACATCTGTGAATGCGAGCATTCCCATCTGCATGTCACCGCCTATCAGCGCCTATTCGATGAATAGGCCATCCTCTTCAAAAGATAAAAAAGCCTCTAAATCTTAGAGGCAGAAAAAAGGCTTCGCCAGAAAAAATTATGTGGGTCGAGATTTGGACGAGAAACGGGGTCCGGATGGTGTCTTCCCCCTAAGGAGGGGGAATGAGAGGGTCCGTGTCCGGATGGTTTTTATGCGCCAGCTTTTTTCTAGCTCCTAAGATAAGAGCTCTTTTTATCTTCGAAAGGTGTGTCACGGCAGTAAGGCCGTGCGCTTAGTATTAGGGCAAGACGAATGGGATAGCTCGCTATCACAGGTGGCTGGCACTAATGCTAAGCAATAGGGGCGAAGCCCTACACCTTTCGAAGTTTTTTTTTATTATATAATGTATGAAAAATCCCGACACTGATGGGTGCCGGGATTGTATAGTGTAGAGTTGAGTGTTTAGCGTTGAGAGTGCTTACTTGATCACAACCTTCTTGCCGTTGATGATGTAGAGGCCTGGGGTTGCGGGCTTGTCGTTGAGACGACGGCCGTCGAGGGTGAAGTAGGTGTCGGTTGCGCTTGCAGCGTTGTTGATCTGCGTAATGCTCGTTGTCTCATCTCCGAAGTTGAGGACGAAGGACTTGACCTGGCTAGCCTGTGATTCGGGGAGATTCAGCTTGAAGTAGGCGCGGAAAGCTTTGATTGTTGCGCTTGTACTTGGATAATACAGGGTGTTTGCTGCACCGAGGTAGAGATTATTTGATCCAGTGATTTCTGTGGGATCGAAGCAACCTTGGAAGATAGCGACATCATCACCTCCTGCAACGAGAGATTGATCCTTTGGCGAAGCTGTCATAATTTGGACGTTAGTAAAGGTAGGACTTTCGATAGTACTATTCACCTTAACAATGTAAGGTTTGCCAGCTTCAATGTTAGATTCGCTATTTTCGCTGAAGTTCAATGTCAATGTACCTGCATCGAACGAACTGCTCTTCAAGGTTTTCACTTCGGTGAAAATTGTGCTAGATACTGGTGTATTAAATGGCAGACAGATGGTGTTCCATTCGCCACCATAGAGTGTGCGGCCAGAAAGAGTTAAATCTACATAATTATCCAAATTATTATTGAGTGTAGTATTTACCTCAGTTCCAGTACTATTGTCGGCGATAGAGATGGCAGAATTAACTTTGGTAAAATAGGCTTTATAATTATTCCCATTATTACTATCCCATGCATCGTCACATCTGTAATATACTTCCAATGAATGTGTACCTGCTGATAGATTAGAAATAGGAACAACAACATTTTCATTGGACTCATATTCCATATCTTTTCCTCCGTCTCCTAAATGCCACTTGGTAATGTACAAGGTGATTTCGTGTTGATTACCTCCATCAATTTTGTAGTACATCGTCATTGTAGCATCGTTACCATAGTCAGCTGAATTTTGATCTTTTGCTTGGGAAATACCACCTAAAGAGAGAGATGTGATTTCGCCAAGATTCATGCCATTAAATTCGCTAGCTCTATACCACGTGCCATTAATATTGACTTGACTGTTGAATACCCAACCTGCATAAGCGAAAGCCGAATTTGCACTTGCAGCAAGAAGAAGGGTTGCTGCTAAAGAGATAAATTTTGTTTTCATAAATATATTATTTCTGTAATAAATTTATATGAAGCTATTAATAGTAGAATGACAATGGATGGAGATTATTCTTCATCCCAGATGCCACCACGATTTTTAGCACGTTGATCGCTACCATCACCGGCACCACCATAACTTAAACCAGAATTACCCATAATTGTACTATTGGTAATTTGACTTGCACCAGTAATCACGATCATTTCATACTCTTCCACGCTGAGGGTGGGGGTTGTGTAGATTTTCTTTTCCATTTTTTTATATTTTAAGTGTTAATAGTATTGTCGGGGTTGCGTTTTTATTAAAAACGGGGACAAATTTATGGTATAA
>JAEEOD010000133.1 GCA_016284115.1 Bacteroidaceae bacterium | reverse complement strand
TCACTTTACCCGCATCGTACCTCAGTTGGCAGAAGCTGCAGTAGGTGAGATGGCTATCCAGACTTTCACTGCTGACGACGAGGGTGATGGCATTCGCATCAACTGCTTATTCAAGGTTGCTCCTGACAATTTGGTAAAGATTTTGGGACTTTCTAAGGAATTGGTGGAAATTTCTCGCATGGATGCTGGTGTAATTGACTATGATATCTATCAGAGCCAGACAGACAAGACACAGCTGATGATATTTGAGACTTGGAAGGATCAGCCTTCATTGGACGTTCATTCAAATGCAGCTCATTTTACCCGCATCGTTCCACAGTTGGCAGAAGCTGCCGTAGGTGAGATGGCCATCCAGACTTTCAAGAAATAAATTGCTTTGAAGAGATGAAGAAACTTTTTACAATTGCATTAGTACTACTGGCACTGACGTCTTGTGATCAAGAGCAGAAAAAGATTATGTTCGACCTGTCTCATAGTCAGTGTACAGATGTTTACAAAGGTCACGAAGCCTATCCATTGGTGGTGCCTGCCTATACAGAAATGGCACAGCAGTTGGGTGCCGAATTAGTGGTAAATGAAGAGGCAGAGATTACTCCTCAACTACTGAAAGGCATTGATGTATTGGTAATGTTATCACCCTTGAGCAACAAATTGCAGAAAGACTTGACGGAGGTAGAGAAGAAAACTTTGGTTGACTTTGTGAAGAAAGGTGGCTCACTCATATTCTTCGTTGATGACAACCATCGTGTTGATTTAAGCCGTTATGGGGCCAACGATGTTACGAGAGCGTTTGGCATTGAGTTCGGCGAGGATGTAGCCCTACCAGGTAATGTGGGAGCCGTTTCTTTCAAGAATGAAATTTTCAAGGATCGTTACGAGATTCCATACAGCGGTGCTTGCGTAATGACAGGCGGAATACCTGCCAGTGTCTGCATGGAAGATGGCTGGCTGCACAGTAGCTATGTAAAGCTCGACAATGGAGGCAAGTTCTTTGCCGGTGGCGACACAATGGTAGGCCTACTCTTAGGTTATGATGATGGTGTTCGCAAAGTAAGGAACGGTATGGAAACCCGCTGGTGGGGCAAAGATAGTCGTGCTTTTATGACCGATTTGTTGGAATGGGCTTTGGAAAAATAACAACCCTATTTATTAACTTTCAAATAATAGAAATTATGAAGAGAATTGATTTCAATTTCGCTCATAGCGCCCAGGGCGTTATGCTGAACGAAGAGAAGCCAGCTGCATGTGGTGCAGCTTGTGGTGCAGGTGACAAACCAGCTGAAGAGAAGCCAGCTGCTTGCGGTAGCGCTTGTGGCGCAGGCGACAAACCAGCTGAAGAGAAACCCGCAGCCTGCGGTAGCGCATGCGGTGCAGGTGAGAAGTAATCAGTCATTATGGAGTATTTTGCTTTCCAATGGCATATTACGGATGAGTGCGACCAACGTTGCAAGCATTGTTACATCTTTTCCGAAGGGCATCCCAAACTGATTGAGATGCCCTGGGAAAGGCTGGTGGCAGTACTGGCCAACGTGGAAAGGATGTGCGAGAAGATGAATCGCTTACCTTATTTATATATAACAGGTGGCGACCCTATTTTGCATAGTCGCTTTTGGGATTTCCTAGAGTTAGTGCATAGCCGCAACATTCCTTTCACCATTATGGGCAATCCGTTCCACCTGACGGATGAGGTATGCCAACGCCTCAAGAGCTTAGGATGTCGCAAGTACCAGCTAAGCATTGACGGACTGCGCGAGACACATGACTATTTCCGCAAACCCGGTTCGTTTGACAGGACTCTGGAAGCCATTGCCACCATCCGCAAAGCGGGAATGCATTGTGCCATCATGACTACGGTATCTGGTACGAACATTAACGAGATACCTGATATTATTGATTTGGTAGTGGAACATCATGCAGACATCTTCGCGTTTGGCAGGTACTGCCCCACCAGTGAGGACAAGGCTACACCTGATAAAGGCTGGCATATCGAGCCACTGAAATATCGAGACTTATTAGAGAAATGCTGGGCGAAGTACGAACAATACAAGAACTCAGATACGACTTTTAACCTGAAGGATCATCTGTGGACGCTCTTCCTCTACGAGAAAGGATTGTTTAAGATTCCTGAGGGGCTTAATGATGATATCATTTATGATGGTTGCAATTGTGGTAACTGCCACTTCACCATTTCTGCCGAAGGGCGTTTGATGGCTTGCCGTCGCTTCGATAGCTATGTAGGTACGGTAAATGAAGAGCTCTGTGAAGTGTTCAATGGAGAGAAGATGAATCTGTATCGTCAGCATGAGAAGTTTGAGAAATGCAGCAAATGTGAGCTATTACGATTCTGCCGAGGCTGTCCTGCTGTTGCATTTGGATATACTCGCAACTTCTATGCTCCAGATCCACAATGCTGGAAGACCATCGAGCAATAAAAAACAAACAAAATAATGAAGGCTATTGTTGTTGATAAGTGCTGTAAGGCTGAAGATTTGAGAGTAAGTGAGATTCCTGTCCCAGAAATAAAGCCAGGCTGGGTATTAGTGAAGGTGCATGCAGCTGGCTTAAACCATTCTGAAGCACTGCTGAGAATGTTTGAGGCCGACAATGATTATATCAATACGCCCATAGTACCAGGCATAGAGTGTGTGGGTGAGATAGCCAATGCTTCTGATTCTCAATTCCAAAAAGGCGATAAAGTGATTGCCTTAATGGGAGGCATGGGGCGCAGCTTTAATGGTAGTTATGCTGAATATGCTTTGCTGCCCGAAAGTCATGTGTTTAAAGTTGACACTAACCTCGACTGGATATCATTGGCAGCTGTCCCCGAGACTTATTATACAGCCTACGGCTCTTTATTTGAATGTCTATACCTTACTGCAGAAGACACACTGTTGGTACGTGGAGCTACCAGTACTGTAGGACAAGCTGCTATCCAGTTGGCAAAAACTATAGGCACAAAGGTTATTGCAGCTTGTCGCAAAGAAGAATCTTTCGAAAAGTTGAAAGCCATCGGAGCTGACTATTGTATCATCGACGATGGACAGCTCAACCAGCAGCAATTACCCCTCAAACCCAACAAAATCTTAGAGTTAATAGGTCCAAAGACCTTACGTGACTCGTTACTTACAGTCACCCGACCTGGTTATGTTTGCAGTACTGGTGTACTGGGCAATGTGTATTCCGTTGCTCAGTTCGACCCCATCAAGTATATACCTAATGGGGTATTCCTCACTGGGTTCTATTCCAATTTCCCAACTTATCAATCTATAAACAACTTATTTGACTTGATTAACAATACACAACTGAAACCGCTCTATGCCAAGGTGTTCACTTTAGATCAAATTGAAGAGGCACATACCTTGTTAGAGAAAGGTGGTGCCGGAGGAAAAATTATATTGAAAATCGATTATTAGACAAATTGTTTTTGAGTCTTGAACATTATACTATATGTGGGAAAGGATTGAAAATATTGATTTTGTATTGAAATACTTGTTTAAGGAACGAGGAGAGAACCCCCAGTTGCCAGATAATCTGGAAACAAAACAAAGACTAATGCGGGCATTAATGAATGTGCGACAACCTGTACCCGCATCAGATGAGTTCATAGCAGCACAAGATGCCGAACTGAAGCTACAGGCTAAGGATAAGGGTATCGTTAAGATTGACCAGCCAGGCATTTCCATCTGGCAAGGCGACATCACCCGTTTGCAAATGGATGCCATTGTGAATGCAGCCAACTCACAGTTGTTGGGGTGCTGGCAGCCCTTGCATGCTTGTATTGACAACTGCATCCATTCCGCTGCTGGTATTCAGCTAAGACAGGAATGCCATGAGCTGATGCAAGCTCAGGAGCATGAAGAGCCTACAGGTTTGGCAAAGATAACCAAGGGTTATAACCTACCAGCGAAATATGTGATTCATACTGTAGGGCCAATCATCCCTGACGGACACCCTACCCCATTACAAGAGGAGCTATTGGCTTCTTGCTATCGTTCATGCTTGGAAGTGGCCGAGCAGCATAAGCTACAAAGCATCGCTTTTTGCTGTATTTCTACTGGTGTGTTTCATTTTCCTAACCAAAGAGCTGCTGAGATAGCTGTGGAAACTGTGAAAAATTATCCCTTGACATCACTCAAAACTATCGTTTTCAATGTATTTTTAGACAAAGACTATGACATCTATCATCGACTTATTCAGTAAAAAGACAATGTCACAACCAACGTTTAAGCATCGTATTGAACAAGTGAGGAAACTTTTGTACGAAGCTGACCATGTATTAATTGGTGCAGGCTCGGGGCTTTCAGCGGCAGCTGGTTTGGACTATGGGGGTGTGGAGTTCAAGCAGGAG
>JAEEOD010000132.1 GCA_016284115.1 Bacteroidaceae bacterium | reverse complement strand
GGCCAAATCACTGTCTCTGTCCCACGAAGTCAGTGATATTGCGATCGTAGTGCTAATTGCAACGAGCGCGATATTGTATAGATCCTCCTTCATAGGCATCAGAACTTATATGCTGCACCAACTGTGAAGGCAACCTGGCTAAAGCCTTTTCCTATGATTTGATACTTTGTTTCAAAACCAATCTTCCAACTATCTGAAAGGTCATATTCAATGCCTGCACCGAGATTAGCACCGAAATGGCCATCACTTGATGTAGTAGAACTTGACTCTCCCCCCCTTAAATAATTATAATAATTTTCTAATGCTGTCAGATATGCCGCCTCGCTACTATAATTAAAGGGATTAGGTTCAGAAGAGTAAGAAGATATTGCAGATGTTTCAAAATGGCTTATAACGCGCATATATGTAACACCAGCGAGAGGATAGACCTTCAGGTTGTTTGCTACGGGTATGAGATAATGCAGGTTCACATTTACATCCCATGCAGATACATTATCCTTTTTCAGGAAATACTCAAATGCAGCCTCGCCACGGAATTGGTCAATGAAACGATATTGGCCTTTTACACCAAAACCAATGTTTCCAACTTCTGTACCGTACGTCACGTTAACTCCAATTGCACCCCTTGAATCATCAGAACTTGCTCTTGAAGACTTTGAGTTAGAGAACTGTGCAGATGCACTTGTTGCCAGCATTACCAATGCCGCGAACATGAATAATGTTTTTTTCATAATCTTGTTTGTTTTTTATGATTAATACTAATTAGAATTGCGATTCTCGAAACGAATCTGGCCATTAATGGTCACTGTGTTGTCTGTGAAAGAGTGATTGCTGTATTCAGAATAGTAGTTTTGATAAAGGTCTTTGTCAAATGTGAAGGTGACATTGTTAAATGACAGTGTTATATAGTTATTCTTGTATGAGACGAATTGTATCTTTCCATTTAACGGTAAGTTCAAATTGTAGAATTTGGATCTTTCTTGCGTTCTGGCATATTCTGCGGATGTATATTCCTCTGTTACATATAATATATTTTTTATGTGCATTATATTCTCGTCAGGAATGGCTGTCAATGCCGTACCGCTTTTTGCTGTCAACGGGTCAAAAGATCTGAAACTAAAGTTAAAGACCACGGAATATTTTGCATCATCAGCACCATAATTGAACGGAACATCTTGTGCAAGCACTTGAAAATAGCAGTAATCGTCAAGCTCACCATTAGATTTTGTCGTAAAAGAGTAAGATGTAAAAAGACTATTACACCAATAGTAGTAAGTCTTTCCATTCAGTTTGAATACATCTTTGGGAACATACGTTACATCTCCGTCAGAAGAGCTATAGTCCGTATAATTGTCATCGTTCTTGTCGCATGCAGCAAAAGACATGAAACACACGGCTAAAAGCGATGCAGATAATGTTCGCGAGATGTTATTTTTCATAAATATAGGTCTATGATGATTGGTTATTTCAAATTAAAATTCATCTTCCATATATTGGCAGTTGCTGTCGCACTGCCACGCTGTGAGATGAAGTAGATGTATTGTCCGTCTCTGCTCCATGCAGGACTGATGTCGTCCGCAGCATGATAGGTGAGCTGAGTGAGTTGTGAGCCGTCAAGGTGGCAAACGAACAGGTCGGTGTTGCTGTAGCCGTTACGGGTGCCGTTGTCAAGTTTGTTGCTGCCGACAAACAATATCCAGTTTCCATCAGGCGAAACTACAGGCGACGTAAAACTGCGCATGCCGTCAGTAACGATACACTCCTCAATGCCTGTCTCTACGTTTACTCTCCATATCTCAGAACGGCCCTCGTCGTTGCTGCGGGCACATATTACCGACTTGTTGTCTGACAATGGGAACGGGTTCATGCCGATGGTGTAGGTTGACAGGAAGTTGTCCTTGATGTTATGACTCCATATACTAGTACTGTTAGCCTCGCTGCGTGCGAAGAATACCTGGCTCATATCATTGGAGTATATAGGACTGTAGTCTTGCGCTCCACTTGTTATCTGGCGGCATACGTAGCCATTCTTCGCGTCGGTCTGGTATAGCTGCGTGGTCTTGCCGTTTATTTCAGAGAAACAGATGTATTTGCCGTCAGGCGAATAGTTGAAGTCCACCACGTGCTGGCGGTGGGTACGCTGTATCGCTCCGCCCTGCTTCGTGAGGTCCTTTATAAAGATGTTGGTTGAGTTGTTGCGCTCTGCCACAAAGGCTATGTCATTTCCATCTACCGATATGCCGAGAATCCTGTTAGAGAACCATTCGCAACCACTTGCCCTGCGCCTTACCTCTGGCATGCATACAGCGTCGTTGTCGTTGGTTATTTTAGTAAAGTTAATGCCTGATTCCTCTTTTACTGATACAACGGAATAGTCAACGCTTTGTGCGCTGATAGCGAGTGAGGAGAGTAAAGAAAGTCCAAAAGTTATCGACAGTCTATTCATAGTTTATTTTAATGTTACACCTATAGACTCTCTGATTTGGTGTGGTTAATAGTAAGATTAAGGTTACTGACATAAACAAAAAAGACGTGGAGCCTGTATCCGTTGCTCGCTCCACTATCTGAGGCCGTAGGAATTGCCCATTACTGTCAGAACGAGCAACCTAAGACCCCCACGCCGATATGATAATACT
>JAEEOD010000131.1 GCA_016284115.1 Bacteroidaceae bacterium | reverse complement strand
TACATGGAAATTGCTAAAGTGTCGCTGATAGTTGACAAAGGATTAGCTTTTGCATTCTCTAACTGTGCCTTCATTCGTGTCTTGTATGATTCAAAAGCATCAGCATCCATGCGAGGTGCCTGGAATCTCAAGTACACCAACTGCAACAATGTTTCAAAATCTTTTGGAGAGCTGTTGCCGCTTATGGTTTCACGCTGAGAGGTGACGGCGGCATTCAATGACACCTTCTTTCCCGCCAGCTGTTTGTTAAGGTCGGTCTGACTGAAGTTGCCCAAACCACCAATGCTTCCCAAGTCATCCAGTACCTCAATTTCTAATTTGTCGTTGTTCTCAAACTGAGTGGTACCGCCAGGACTCACCGCACGCATTCTGATCTCGTCTTCCTTGAAGTCGGTCTTTTTGAGATATACTTGCACACCATTGTTCAAGGTCAGCTTCGTAGTGCCAAAAGCACCCGTTTCTTCTTTCACGATTTGGCCACCTTGCGGAATCCCGCTTACCAATGGTTCATCAGATACCTTATCAACGTAAGCTTCTACCTGCAATTGACTCATGCCATTCAGCATGCCTAACACCTGCTCCTTGGTGGGGCATTTGTCTACTGCATTGTCTGGTACAGCAATAAAAACCACTCGATTGTTGTCTGGTATCAGCTGTTGTTGCACGAGTGCATTGATAGCCTCCACAGGAATGTTGGGCGCAATCTGATTGAAGATACTATACTCATTCTCGATGCCAGGGATAGGCTCGCCATTCAGGAAATGCTGCACATATTCATTTACGAAGTTGGCGTTCTGGGTGTTGTTACGCTCCTTATAAGCCGACTCCAATCTTTGTAGGTAGTTGGCACGGGCACGCTCATACTCTGAGGCGGTAAAACCATAGCGCTTCATGCGTTCAATTTCAGTCAGAGCAGCTTGCAAACCAGTTTCTATGCCATCGGGCTTGGTCAGCACTGTTACGCTGAAAGCTTGTTTGGTCTTGCTCAAGAAATAATCGCCGTAATCAGGGGTTGCTCCAGTGAAAGGAGGATTAGCCTGTTGCGTCATCTCTTCGAAGCGTTCATCCAACATCTGGCAGATCATGCTTACCATATAATATTGAAGCATGTACGTCATGCTTTGCTTTTCCTCGTTTGTGAGGGCGTCATGCTTGAAATATATCTGCACGTTAGGCGTACTTACTTCCTTGTCGTTGCCTATATATATAATAGGTTCGTCATTATCGGCCACGGGGTAGTAGATACGCTCAGGCTTGCCCTCGGCTTTTGGAATTTCATTAAACAGTTTCTGCACCTTGCCTTCCATCTCATCCACGTCGATATCGCCCACAATGATGATACCTTGCAAGTCTGGATGATACCAAAGGTTATAGTAGTCGCGCAAGTCCTGATATGGGAAATTGTTGATGACGTCGATGCTACCGATAGGCATACAGTCTGCATACTTCGAACCAGGGTACATGGTAGCCTGTGCGTCGGTATATACACGCAACAATCCACTGTTGCGGCTGCGCCATTCCTCACGAATTACGCCACGCTCTTTGTCAATCTCCTTGTCTTCTAACAATACATAGCTGCTCCAGTCGTGCAGAATCAGCAAGCAGGAGTCAAGTACTGCCTGGTTGTCAGTAGGTATGTTGCTGATATTATATACAGTTTCATCCACACTGGTATAAGCGTTGAGGTCGTAACCAAACTTGATGGCATGAGCCTCGCACCAGTCTACAATGCCTTTGCCACGTTCATCACCAGGGAAATTCTTTGTGCCGTTAAAGGCCATGTGTTCCAGGAAGTGTGCCAAACCACGCTGACGAGGCTCCTCCTGAATGGAACCCACTTTCTGGGCGATATAGAACTCCACTCGCTTTTCAGGTTTTTCGTTATGTCGGATATAATAGGTAAGACCATTGTCAAGATGACCAATTCTTACAGCTGGATCCACTGGGATAGGGGGCAGTTGCATTTCTTGACCGTTTACCATCGACCATTGACAGTTAACCAATAACAACGCAATCAGCCAAAACAGCTTCTTCATAATTTTTTCCATAATCAGTAGTTTGTATTTTGTCATTATTTAATTTATATAATCGCTTCTCTGATTCTTACTAACTTGGTCAGCAAGTCCTCTAACAAATCTAATTTCAGCATATTGGCACCATCGCTTTTTGCCACCGATGGATCTTCATGCGTCTCGATAAATAGACCATCAGCACCTGCAGCGATGCCCGCTTTTGCGATGGTACTGATTAGCTGGGGCATGCCACCCGTCACACCACTGGTCTGGTTGGGTTGCTGCAACGAGTGTGTGCAATCCAATACCACCGGGAAGCCAAATGCCTGCATCTCTGGGATGCCACGAAAATCCACTACCAAATCCTGATAGCCGAAAGTAGTGCCTCGTTCTGTCAGCATCACATTGGGGTTGCCAGCTTCCACTACCTTTTGCGCAGCAAACTGCATTGCTTGGGGTGAGAGGAACTGTCCCTTTTTGATGTTCACCGTTTTGCCAGTCTGGGCAGCTGCCACCAAGAGGGTGGTCTGTCGGCACAAGAAAGCTGGTATTTGCAGAATATCCACATATTCAGCAGCCATCTCAGCTTCCGGCTCAGTATGAATGTCTGTCACCACTGGAATGCCGAATGTCTCTTTTACTTTGCGAAGAATCTTCAGCGCTTTCTCGTCGCCGATGCCCGTAAACGAGTCCAGTCGGCTTCTGTTTGCCTTCCGGTAACTGCCTTTGAAAGCGTATGGAATTTGCAACTTTTCCGTTATGCCCACGACCTTCTCTGCGATTCGCATAGCCATATCTTCTCCTTCTATCACACATGGTCCCGCTATTAGGAAGAAGTTCTTATTATTCGTTAGCATGTTATTCATCTTTATTTATTAAATCTATTATTACATTCATTTTTTCCTCCATTGGTAGCGTTGCTTCAATCCAATGAATCTGTACACCACGTCTTTCCATCCCCCTGAACCACGTCATCTGACGCTTGGCAAATTGGTGGATGGCTATTTCCAGTTGGTTTATCATATCTTCATAACTCAGTTGACCAGTAGCATAAAGCGTAAGGAACTTGTATTCCAACCCGTAGTAAATTAAGTCTTCGTCAGAGATGCCCTCTGCCAGCAATTTTCTTACTTCATCTACCATACCTTCCTCTAAGCGCTGACGCAGCCTTCTCGATATTTTTTCCCTGCGTAATTCACGATTTATGCTTACACCTATTACCAAGGGATGGTATAACGGTTGGTTGCCTTTTGAGGTTTGGGGTAAACCGTGCTGTTCGTAATAGTCGGCTATCTCGATAGCACGTATGGCTCGTTTGGCTGTATCGGTATCAGTGGTGTTATGCAAGGACTTGTATTGTTGAAGTATCTCTGTCAGCTCAGCCAATGACTTGTCTTCCAAACGTTGGCGCAATTCCTTGTTTTCGGGCACATCTTCCATTCTGTAGCCACGCAACACAGACTCAATATATAGGCCTGAACCTCCGCATACAATAGGCAACATACCCCTGTCGGTGATGTCATTGTATGCTTTTATGAAATCCTGTTGATACTGATAGACATTGTATTTGGTACCAGGCTCTGCTATATCTATCAAATGATAGGGAATATGTTGTCCCTCCACTTCATAGTCTGCTAAGTCCTTACCTGTACCTAAGTCCATACGACAGTACACCTGACGTGAGTCTGCACTGATGATTTCAGTGCATAACCTCGCCGCCAAATGTGCTGCCAATGTGGTCTTTCCACTGGCTGTTGGCCCCAATATGGCTATCAAGTCGTAATTTTTCATCGTGCAAATATACTATATAAATATAAAAAAATGCTATCTTTGTACCATTAATAATTTAATACAAATACTTTTAATAATGAAATTTTACAAATACTGTATGTTGATGCTTGCCTTGATGGCAATAATTCCAGTTTGCCTGATGGCGCAAGACGATACTTTGCCGGAGTATGATGCTGCTCGTGCTTGGACACCTGACAAGAATGAGTTGAGAACCTTCTCAATCAGTATTCATCCAAACTATTTCAAAGGTTCTTCTCGTTTTTGGTACAACTTCAAGACCAGCGACGGTGAGAACTGGTATGTGGTAGATCCTGCCACTCGTACCAAAC
Source organism: Bacteroidaceae bacterium (assembly GCA_016284115.1). The sequence goes on along the minus strand of JAEEOD010000131.1, from coordinate 6,502 downwards.
GCGTGTTGTTCAGTGCCGATGATCTGGCATCACAGATTTCTGCACAGAATGACCAAAAAATCACTGCTCAGCAGTTGGCTATCAAGGATATGAAACTCAAGGACGATAATGTTACCTTCGAGTTCACCGTCGATAGTGTGAAGTATGAGTACCAGTACGTACAGCAGAAACTCACCAACTTGGGCAAGGAAAAGAAAGAACGTCCTGCCATGAAGTTTGGCAATGTTAGTCCGAATAAGCACTGGGTGGTGTATGCCAAAAACTATAACCTATATATGATGAGCAATGCTGACTATGAGCGTATCCAGAAGAACTCCAAAGATAGTACCATAACTGAGATTCAGCTTTCCAAGAATGGTGTCAAAGACTTTGGCTTTACCATGGAGCGAAAGACGATTAGTGATGGCTTTGATCCTAAGGTAGATACCTCTCGTCGTCAGATGGCCAATGGCTACTGGAGTCCTGACTCTAAATACTTTATCAGCATCATCAGCGACCAGCGTAAGATTAAGAATCTATGGGTCATCAACGTGATGTCTGAGCCTCGTCCTACTTTGGAAACCTACAAGTACCAAATGCCAGGCGAGGAAGGAGCAGTACCCCACATGTATGTGTTCGATATAGCCACTCGCTCACAGAAGGAAATCAACATTGGCGATTGGACTGAGCCTTCTATCCGTGTGCTTACTGGTAAGCAGGGAAGTCCTTATAGCTTTGACCCTGACGAGGTGCGCACTTGGGAGAACCATCCTGAATGGTGTTACGTGATGCGTATGAGTCGTGACTTTAAGAAAGTAGATATCTGTACCTATACCTTCGGTGAGGATGCCCTTAAGCCAGTTTTGGAGGAGCGGATGCCTCAGTCTTACCTCGATACTCGTAACCTCATTTCTTTAGATAAGGGCAATCGCTTTATCTGGTGGAGCGAACGCGATGGATGGGGACACCTTTATCTATATGACAAGTCTGGCAAGCTCATTAACCGCATCACAAAGGGTGCTTGGCACGTAGAGGAAATCAAGGCCGTGGATGAGGTAAAGAAAGTGATTTACTTTAGTGCCAATGGTCGCGAACTTGGTGATTCTACGCCTTACTACGAGCATCTCTATCGAGTGAACTTCGACGGCTCAGGCTTACAACTGCTTACTCCAGGTAACTATTTCCATACTTCATTCCTGGACGAGCAGAATGCCTATATCGTAGACAACTATTCTCGTGTAGACACGAAACCAGCTATCGACCTGCTCGATAATCTGGGTCGCAAGATTATGACCTTAGAGGAAGCTGATTTCAGCCAGCTTTTTGCAATTGGTTATAAGTTTCCTGAGCTGTTCAAGGTAAAAGCAGCTGATGGTGTGACTGATCTCTATGGCGTGATGTACAAGCCATTCGACTTCGATAGCACGATGGTTTATCCTGTGGTGGACTATGTTTATCCAGGTCCGCAGACCGAGGGTCCGTACTGGCGCTATAATCGTGTTTCACCACGTACCGACCGCTTGGCGCAGGCAGGCTTCATCGTGATCAGTGTGGGGCAACGTGGTGGGCACCCCAGTCGCTCGAAGTGGTATCACGACTTCGGTTATCAGAACCTGCGTGACTATCCGTTGGCAGATCACAAGGCTGCTATTGAGCAACTTTGTGCACAAAACAAGTGGATGGACATTACTAAGGTGGGTATCACAGGCCATAGTGGTGGTGGCTTTATGAGTACAGCTGCCATCCTAACTTATCCTGATTTCTTCAAGGTAGCGGTTTCTTGTAGTGGTAACCACGACAACAACGTATATAACCGTAGTTGGAGTGAGAAATATCACGGTGTTACTGAACGCGTCGATGAAAATGGTAAGGTGCATTTCGATATCCATATTCCTGCCAACCAAGAGTTGGCAAGTCGTCTGAAAGGGCATCTTTTACTTATGACGGGTGATATCGACGACAATGTGCATCCAGCAGGTACAATCCGCATGGTCAATGCTCTCATCAAGGCAGGCAAGCGTTTCGATATGCTCATCCTTCCAGAGAAACGTCACCAGTATGAGTACTACAACGAGTACTTCTACTGGAAGATGGTAGATTACTTCAGCGAACACCTCAAGGGCAAGAGCGAGAAGAGTGTCGACATCAAGGATCTCAAACTGGGAAATTGGTGGAGAGGCGCTCAAGAAGATATCTAGTCGTTTTCTTTTGTTCCCCCGTAGGAAACAGATAGTTTTGTTCCCTATGGGGAACAGACTGTTCTCAGCGTATGAACTAATTATTCCCAGCATAGAAATTAGTGGAAACAAATAGAAAGACGAAAAAAAAACCCCGCCTTGGCGGGGAAGAATAAATTTATATCCTTAAGTCATTTTTACTTTGACTGACGATAAACGTAGTCCATAATGATATCTACGGCATCTTCTTCTCTGATGTTCTCCATTGAGATGACCAAGTCGTAGTTGCGAGTGTCATAACGAGAGGTACCACAGAACTTCTGGACATAGTTTTCACGACGTTCATCCACTTGGTTTATCACTTTGATAGCCAAATTTCGAAGCAACTCCTGACGCATCATAACGCGCTGAATACGCTGCTCCATAGGCGCTTGAATCAATATACTCAGGTGATTTGGATGGTCTTTCAATACAAAGAAAGCGCTACGACCGGTAATAACGCATGATTCTTGCTCTGTGATACCCTTGATAATTTCAGTCTCAGCCTTGAACACCTCTTCGGTAGTGATTATTTCTGAATCACTGCCTCCACCAGGTTCGTTAGTAACATCGGTAAATGGAACGACACGACGTTGGAATTCGGCCCACCAGCCTTCTTTCTGTCCTTTTAACTTTTCAATTTCCTCAGTGGTGAGGTGATACTTCGCCTTTAATGCTTTCAGCACGGCTTTGTCATAGAACTTCACGCCTAATCTTTCAGCCAGTTTCTTCCCTACGCTACGACCGCCAGAGCCTAACTCGCGGTTAATCGTAATGACAAATTTCTCGTTTCTATTCATGGTATTGTAAAATTATTTATTAACAAATAAATATGCACAAGCCTGTACATTTGGCGTAAAGTTACAAATAAATTCATAAAAACATCATATTGAACCCTAAAAAAACGCAGATAGTGTGAAAAAAACTTATCTTTGCACAAACTTTGATTTTAATGCTATGAAAAAAATTATTTTTGCATTTTTGCTGACATTGACAGTGGTAGTATCGGCACAGATTCCTTCTTTGCAGAAGGTGGGAAGCAGTACTTGTCTGATGGTGGATGGTAAGCCTTTCGTGATGTTTTGTGGTGAACTTCACAACTCAACGGCTTCTTCTTTGACTTATATGAAAGAAAACCGTGTGTGGGACAAACTAAAGGATATGCACCTCAATTCTGTGATTGCCACTGCTAGTTGGGAACTGGTGGAACCTGTGGAGGGACAATATGATTTTACGTTAGTGGATGCCATCATGACAGAAGCCCGTAAACGTGACATGAAAGTGGCATTCCTGTGGTTCGGAGCTTTCAAAAACCCGATGATGACATACGCCCCCAGTTGGGTGAAAGCCAATCCTAGAAAATATCCACATGCTGTAGATGAGAATGGCAAGGAGATGGAACACATTTCTGTGTATGGTGCTGAAATTCTGAAGGCTGACACAAAGGCCTATAAGGCGTTTCTTCAACACATCAAGGATACTGACAAAGACCATACTGTGGTGATGATACAACTTCAAAACGAGCCAGGTCTGAGGGGAACCCCTCGTGATTTCAGTGTTGATGCCAACAAGGCATGGAAGGCACAGGTGCCTCAGCAGGTGGTGGATTATCTGAAGGCTAATAAAGGCACGTTGCAACCCGATTTGGAGCAGGTGTGGGCTAAGTATGGCAACAAGACGGTGGGCAACTGGGAAGAACTTTTTGGCAAGAGCGAGGTGAATAACCTGGCTGAGAACCCTATCCGCAACATGACAGAACATCTGTTTACCGCCTATGGTTATGCCAACTATTTGGAGCAGATGGCAAAGGCAGGCAAGGAGGTCTATCCGTTGCCAGTATTCATCAACGCCAGCGTGTTTGGCATGAATACCCGAGGCAATAGTTTGGGTAATGGGTGTTCGATACCTGAGTTCTTCGATATTTATAAAGCTGTGGCTCCTAATATTGATATACTCACTCCCAATAGTTATATGCAACAACTCGATTGGATAGGCGAGGCTTTCTCTTGGAAAGATAATCCTATCTTGATTCCAGAAAGTACATTGGTTGGGGCTCGTGGATTATATATTATTGGAGAATACGATGCCATTGCTTTTTCTCCCTTCGGCATAGACTATGAAGACAAGGAGTTGACACCGCAATTGGAGAAACAACTTCACTTGTTGGCTGAAAGTTATGACCAGATGCAACAGATGGGTAAGTTGATAACCGATAATCTGGGCTCTGATAAGATGCGCGGTATATATCTTTATACAGGACATGAAAGGGATACAGTTGAGATGGGCGATTATGTGCTGACATTCACGCCACGGAAGAGTTTCGACATTGGTGCACTGATGGCTCCTGCAGGTGGCGGCTTCCAAGCCGATGTGGAAAAGAAAGAGATAGAGCAGGGTGGTGCTGTGATAGTGCAGACCAATGCAGATGAATTCTATGTGGTGGGCTATGGCTTCAATGCCGATATTAAGTTGAAGGATAGTGTGAAGAGCAAGTTCTGTGGGTATGATAGTATTTGGGAAGGGCGTTTCGAGGATGGCAAGTTTATCTCGGGACGTTTGCTGAATGGAGATGAGAGAAATGTGTTTGCAACATATGATAAAGTTAACGCTTTGAAAGTTAAAATGTTTTATTATTGATAATGAGAAAACTACTTTGCTTGTTAACATTGACAGTTACATGTCTGTCAGTAGATGCTCAAAAGATATATGATCCCGTGTTAGACCCAGAGGTGAAGGTACAGCATGCAGGAAAGCAAATGGTGTGGTCAGGTTCTGCCTACATGTGGTACCCTGGACAGCTGGCTGCTTATCGTCAGCAATGGTTGTTAGAGCGGAGCAGAGAACGGTGTGTGAATGTGGGGTATGTGGGCAAGTTCAATCCTATGCAGGAGGTCACTTGGTTTATGGTGAATTATACTGCTAAAGAACCAACAATTTTAGAATATGCTTCTGCTGGTGCACAGAGTATTGAGATAACAGATAACGGAAATGCTTTTAATGGGCAGTTGACAAAAGGAAAGCATAAATTGGTGTTTAAAGTGACTACCAAGAACCAACTGCCTGCATTGATGATTAAGAATGTTGAGGGTGAAGTTTTGTGCTCGTTGAACGGGATAACGTGGATGCCAGTGGAGACTGATCCTCGTTTCAATAACCCCGACATTTCTCCCAACGTTCGTATGAATGAGGAAGTGATTATCCCTCCAAGAAACATTATTACATTGAAAAATGCTCAATTAGATGCTGATGGTCAGTTGGGTAGAAATGGCTCAATCATCTACGACTTTTGGTATGATGAGGTGGGTACTATCGAACTGGAGGCTTCTGGAACTACCAAGTTGCACTTTACTGTGGGTGAGTCGATTGAGGAGGTGATGAACGAAAATACGAAACTATTTGAGCAGCAACCCATAGCGGATGTGACTCTGAGTGGGCATCAAACCATTACTTTACCAGAAAGAGCATTGCGCTTTGTGAAAGTTACATCAACAGATGTATGCACTATCCATAACGTTAAATTCCATGCTATGATGTGGCCTGTGAAAGATTTGTTGATGTCATTCGAGAGTAGTGACAAAATGTTAAACGACCTTTTTAATGCTGGTGTAGCTACCCTTCATACTTCTATGCATGATTTTAACTTGGATGGTATCAAACGTGACTTTCTTCCATGGTCAATGGATGCTGTAGCGAGTATGTTGGGTATGAACCTGTTGATGGGTGACCGCCAAGTGGGGCGTAACAACATCAGCATTGCTTTGATGCCACCTCATCCAGAGAAAAGTCAGTGGGGCATTGTTGATTATCCTTTGCATGCCTTGATAGCTTTGAAGCAGGACTATTTACGTTATGGTAATCTATCTACCTTTGAAATGTTCAAAGACCGAATCTTTAAACAGATGGATTTCTATATCAGTGTACAAGATGAAAATGGTTTTATTCATGCCGACAAGCCATCGTCTGGATTTATACCAGGTTGGAGTCGAGATAATGGTCCAGATGATTATGGCGTGGCTTGCTATCCCCAAATTATGCTTTACATGAATTTCCGCATTGCCGCTTATTTCTCAAAACTACTGAAGGATAATTCAAGGGAAAAAGACTATACCCGACGTGCCGACCAGTTGGAGAAAAATATTTATGAACATTTTTGGGACAATGTGGAAAAGGCATTTGTGAATGGCTATCGTGTGGATGGTACATTAGACAAACGCATCTCTCATCATGCGCAGTATTGGGCTGTGTTGGCTGGTATCTACCCAGAACGCGTATACGATTACCTGTATGAGTCGGTGATTACTTCCAGA
>JAEEOD010000130.1 GCA_016284115.1 Bacteroidaceae bacterium | reverse complement strand
GAACAACGAAAAAACGCCCCGCTTTTCATCATTGATACATATTGGGATGATCAAGGCAGGGCTATGTGCCCTGCAGCAACTGGTATGAGCCATCATATCTCACCCAGTGGGGCAGTGGAGTTCTGTCCACCCATGCAAATGGCAAAGGAATGGTTGAATGAGGATGCTTCCAATCTGACAGATATTTTCAATAACTCCCAGTTTCTTGCTGACTTCAGAAAGGTAACGGCAGAAGGAAGCAGAGGTTGCATCATTATGGAGCATCCTCAGCGTATGGTGGAATTCCTTCAGCAGCAAGGAGCACTGGATACCACCTCAAGAGGCACGGTGATGCAGGAATATGAAGCGATGAATAGTGTGGCAGGTCATGATATGAAAGATGATTTGATTCCCGAACAGAATGTATTTTACAAGTTCCTTAAGAAAAGATATTTCTTTGGTTTCGGAGCTTATGGATAATTATATATGGAAAATGAAAGTAAACAGATAGCACCACTATCCTTCAAGGAAAGAACAGAGATAAGGACACTTATCAGCGAGTTGGTCGGCTCGTTGTCAGTTGTCCCTCCCCTTTCTATGAAGGACCTGGAGGCGGTTGCTGATGAGTTGATTTCACAATATGAACTCAATCCTGCTTATCGGGGGTGGATGATGGTGGAAATCCATAACCAGATATGGAAAGATACCATTGCTTCCATTCCGTTTGAAAGGCGTATCCTGCTATTGCCAAAATGTTTGAGTAACTCTGCTAAGTGTCAGGCTGAAATGGACGAACTGGGTTTGCTCTGCCACAGGTGTGGCAATTGTCCTATACCTGATTTGCAGGAAAAGGCTGATGAGCTGGGTATGATGAGTATCGTGGCTGAAGGTTTTACTTCTGTTGTGGGTCTTATTCAGAATGGGGTAGTGGATGCTGTGATAGGAGTGAGTTGTCTCAATTCCCTGGAGAAGGCGTTTCCTTTACTGATACGCAATGCAGTGCCCGGAATAGCCATCCCATTGAATTATGATGGATGCAAAGACACGCAGGTGGATTATGGCTACGTGATGCAACTGATGGGACTGCGTTCTGACACAGACGCTTACTTTATGGACTATGACGAATTACGTCAACTATCAAAATCATGGTTCGAACGTGACTCCTTGAAGCAGTATTTCACTGATAGTGAAAGCCATAGCTCTACTACAGCACTCGATTGGCTTAGTGGTGATGGAAAGCGCTGGAGGCCTTATCTTGTTGCTGCTGTATTCTCTTCTTTGACAAATGAAGATATACCTTCAGAAGAAGTGAAACGCGCCGCTATTGCGGTGGAATGCTTTCACAAGGCTTCTTTGGTACATGATGATATACAGGATAATGATAGTGAACGATATGGAAAACCTACTGTTCATGCCACTTGCGGCGTACCTGTAGCAATCAATGTGGGCGACTATCTGTTAGGCCAGGGATACCGAATACTCTCCACCTGCGAGTCCAAAGCGTTGCTGTCAGCTGTGGCTGAAGCTCATGTTTCCCTTTGCAGAGGACAAGGTATGGAACTTGACTGGAGCAAGAATCCGCATTCGTTCACTCTCGACTTTGTGTTAGATATATTCAGAAACAAGACGGTGCCTGCTTTTGAGGTATCCCTACTGTTAGGATTGATTTGTGCTGGTGACGATGAACAATTACGGAAAGTATTTCAGACTTATTCTACAGCATTGGGTATAACTTACCAATTGCTGGATGACATCGAAGATTTTGACAATGATGAACCATTGGAGATTCGTCCGTCAGCTGTATTGGCAATCGTTTGTGAGCAAAATAATCATGACGCAGTTTTTTTGCAAAGATTGTTTGCAGCCTGCAATATTAAGGAATTTTTCCGTGATCCACAAAACCAGGCCATTCTAAATAATGCCTTGGAAAAGGCGAGGAATTTGGCCGAAGATTATCATCAGCAAGCTTTAGCGGCTTTATATAACGTGAAGCAGGTAGAACTGAAACGACTTTTGTTTAGGATTACAGAACGGATTTTAAGATAGATTAGTGTTATGAAGACCAGCATTTCTACTAAGATGATGAATGCTTTGCGAAAGGCTAACAAACGTCTTACGCAAGATGCAAGAAGCAAACTTCTTGCCTTCGTGTTGTCTCAGCAAACAGAATGTGGTGCTTTTGTTGGCAAAGGTGGTAAGGAAGATTTGTATTATACAGCTTTCGGATGGCTTGTAGCATACATGCAGGGTATCAGGCTTGATGCTGACAAGATGAGGACGTTTCTGAGTGGTTTTGATGCAGAAAGTCTTGATCTGATACACTATATATCTTGGATGAAATGCAAGAAGCTGCAAAGGCTGGTGTCTGACGGAATGGTGGGAATGTTGCTGAATGTATGGAGTGTTAACAATGTACGTACGCTTGACTCCTTCTGTGATTTCCCCCAAGGGGACAGACATTCACCTTATACGCAGTTCCTATGGCTCTCGATGTTGGAGGATTACAATGTCAGGTTGATTGGCAAGAAACAGACACTGATAGATTTGCAAGACTATAAAGTAAAGGGCGGAGGATATGCTAATCTGAAAGATTGTGAGACAGCCTCTGCTAATGCTACAGCGGCAGCCTTGATGATAAAGGCACAATTGGCAGTTTATGATCACGTTGAGGCTGTTGCGTTGAAGGATATGCAGGAAGAAAACGGAGGTTTCAAAGCTGATGCATTGGCTCCTATTCCAGATTTGTTGTCAACCGCCACATCGCTTTTTGCTTTGAAAAATTACGGTATCAGACCTAAATATGAGCCTTTGGATTTTATTGAAGCTCATTTTAGCGAAAACGGGGGATTCTCGGCAACCTTATTTGATGACCGGAGTGATATGGAATATGTATTTTATGGACTATTGGCATTGGGTTCTTTATGAGAATAGAGCAAATAGATGAAATGATTACAGAAGTTAAAGGCAGGTTGATAAATGCAAGAAAACCTGGTGAGATGTGGCGTGGACACTTGTCTTCAAGCGCCATCTCTACATCTGTTTCTGTTTTTGCGCTTTATTTGATTGATAGGGAGAAATATAGTTCATATATAGTTAAAGGGGCATCATGGCTAAAGAATACCATGACCGAAGAAGGTGCATGGGGAGATAGTGAGGAGAGCCCTGCCAATATGACTGCTACGCTACTCTCTTACGCTGCGTTGTATGCAGTAGATACGCCACCGCAAAAGGTCAGGAATTATCTACAGGATAAGTTGGGGGGAGATAGTGAAGACCAACTGATAAAGGGGGTGCTGAATTACTATGGCACAGACCTGACTTTCTCTGTTCCTATTCTTTCTATGTGTGGACTGGCAGGCTTGATTTCTCAGTGGAACAAGATTCCCCCCTTGCCTTTTGAACTGGCTGTGTTGCCTCAGAAACTGTTCCGCTTTTTGCAGTTACCTGTGGTAAGTTATGCCATCCCTGCATTGATTGCAGTTGGCATTTTAAGATATAAGAAAGGGAAAAGGAATTTTTATTCCTTCGTGATGGATAAATTTATTCCCCGTTGCCTAAAAGTTTTGGAGAAGTTGCAACCCGATGACGGAGGTTTTTTGGAGGCAGCTCCGTTAACAGCTTTCGTGGGTATGTGTATGAGTGGGGCAGGTTTTAATGAGCATGAGGTGACACAAAAAGCAGCCAAATTCTTGGTGGACACGATCCGAGAAGATGGTGCCTGGCCGATTGATACAGATTTGGCCTGTTGGGTGACATCGTTAAGTTTACGGGCTTTGGATGAAGACATACCAGAGAGGGATTATTTTATTCAAAAACTGAAAGCCAATGCTTTGAAAGAGGTGCATCCTTTTACTGGAGCTCAACCTGGCGGGTGGGGATGGACAGACCTGTCAGGCTCTGTTCCTGATGCAGATGATACACCAGGAGCATTAATCGCCTTGCATGTATTGACAGGCGGAACTTATAGTGATGAAATAGGTAATGGTATAAAATGGCTGTTGGATTTGCAGAATCATGATGGGGGGATTCCTACCTTTTGTAAAGGATGGACGAAACTGCCTTTTGACCAAAGTAGTCCTGATTTGACTGCACACACATACTTTGCTTTTGAGATATGGAAGAATCAGTTACCTACGGATTTGTATTTAAGATGTAAGAGAAGCACTCAGCGCTTGGTGTCATTCATGGAAAAAACGCAAACCCAAGAAGGTGCATGGATTCCGTTATGGTTTGGTGACCAACAGGCTACAGATGAGCATTCACCTGTATATGGTACCGCTACTGCTGTGGATTATTTCAGTTCGTCGGACAATGACCGGGTGAAGAAACTTGCGCAGAAAGGAGTTGCATATTTGTTGTCAGTACAGAACCCAGATGGAGGGTGGGGAGGTGCCAAGGGCATAACATCTAAGGTAACACTGACAGCACGAACTTTGGCAGCGTTAGCTCCTTACGGAGAGGTTCCCAGTGATGTGATAGAGGAAGGTTTTAATTTCCTATTTCAGACTTATCGGCATGGTAATTTGTATAAACGTGAGCCCATCGGTTTATATTTTGCCAGGTTATGGTATTCAGAAGACTTATATAATGTTGCTTTTCTTCTGAATGCACTGAAACAAATAAAAAAACATAGATTATAAAAAGATAATAAGTGGTATGAAAACTTTAGGACTAATAATGGCTGCATTGGCACTTGTGTGTTCTTCGGCTTTGGCTCAAAAAAACATTCAGTGGCGAGGGGAAAAACGTGATGGCGTTTATCATGAAACTGGATTAATGAAGAAGTGGCCTGATGGCGGACTGAAGATGCTTTGGCATTACGACCAGTTAGGTGAAGGTTATTCTTCTGTGTCTATAGCTAATGATAAAATATACGTCAATGGCATGAGAGATGGACAACAGGGATGGCTGCATGTGTTCGACCTGAATGGAAATCTGTTGAGACAGGTGAACTATGGCAAAGAATGGAAAGGCAACTATAGCGGTGCAAGAGGCGCTGTGACTGTAGATGAGGGCCTGGTTTTCATTGAAAGTGGTTTTGGCGTTCTTTATTGTCTAATTGAAGGAACTTTAGAGTTGTTGTGGAAGAAAGATTTGGTGAACGAACTTGGGGGTAAGATGATCAACTTCGCCATGAATGAGGTTCCTCTGATAATAGGTAACAAGGTGATTGCTACTGTTGGAGGTAAACAGCATAATATCGTGGCTCTGAATAAGCTGACAGGTGAACTGATTTGGAGTACGCCGGCAAACGGTGATATAGCTGCTTATTGTTCTCCTATTTTTGTGGATGATGTAAATATCCCTCAGATCATTACCATGACTGCTAAGAGTGTGTTGGGCATCAATCCTACGAATGGGACATTGCTTTGGTCATACCCTTATGCAGACCGTTGGGACACTCATGCTAACTCTCCTTTATACAGTGACGGAATGATTATGTGTACGAGTGGAAACAACACAGGTTCGCTGATGCTGAAACTGGATAACAGCGGTAAGAGTGTATCTAAGGTTTGGGAAAACAAAAGTATAGAGAACGGATATTCTGGCATTGTGAAATTGAACAATCAGGTTTATGGATATAATGAGAGCCGGCATCAGTTTGCTTGTCTGGATTGGAACACTGGTAATCAGCTGTGGGTTGGGCGTATAGCGCAAGCAGTCCCAGTATTAGCAGACGGTATGTTGTATCTCTATACAAGTACTGGTGAGTTGTTACTCGTTAACCCAGATGAAACTAAACTGGATATTGTGAGTAGAGAGAAGGTTACCATGGGCGAGGAACAGCATTGGGCGCATCCTGTCATCTACAATGGTGTAATGTATGTACGTCATGGAGAAAGCCTGATGGCCTATCAAGTAAAATAAACGGATACGGAGAATGGATAGTAAGAGAAGACTTACATTGATTACCGCTGGGGTGACGGTCATTTATACGATTGTATTGATTGGCTGGCATGTCTATACCCCTGCTGGGAATTTCAGTCTTCAGGCACCAGGAGCGGACAACCGTCCTGAAGGTAGTGCCCGAAAGGCAGATGATGTAGTTGTAGGTGAGTTTTTTATGAAGTATGATGAAAACACAGGAGATGCGGTTAGTAATCTGAAAGGCCAATGGATAGGTTTCAGAGGTGCCAATCGTGACAATATCATCAAGACCTCAGATCATATTAATGTTTCTCAGGATTTCCAGGAAATGTGGTCCTTTGAGACAGGTGAAGGCCATGCTGCCCCAGTTATTTTCAAAGGCAAGGTTTATGTGATGGATTATGATGAAACCCTGATGTCCGATATGCTGAGATGCTTCTCGTTAGAAACTGGGAAGGAACTCTGGAGACGCTGGTATCGATTGCGCATCAAACGTAACCATGGATTCTCAAGGACAATTCCGGCTGTTGGTGATGGATATGTGATTACAATTGGGCCAGAAGGACACGTGATGTGTTGTGATCCAGATACTGGAGACATGAAGTGGACTCTTGATATGAAGAAAGAGTTCGCTACGGAAGTCCCTTTCTGGTACACAGGTCAATGCCCACTGGTTGATAATGGAATGTTAGTTGTAGCTCCTGCAGGTGAAGAAGTCTTGTTGGCTGGTGTTGATGTGAAGAATGGCGAGATTCGCTGGACTACTCCTAATGCAGTAAAGTATAAGATGAGCCATTCTTCAGTGATGCCAATGGAACTGGGAGGTAAGCAGACTTATGTTTATGTGGGTGTAGGTGGCGTATGTGGCGTCTCAGCAGAGGATGTCGATAGAGGTGCTTTGTTGTGGAGTGCTAATAAATGGCAGCCTTCAGTCGTAGCTCCATCTCCATTACGTCTGTCATCTAACAAGATCTTTTTAGTGGCAGGCTACGGAACAGGAGGGGCATTGCTTCAAGTGGACCGTTCGGGAAATAAGTGGATAGCTACCGTCTTAGAACAATACAAAAGTGACAAGGGTTTGTCTGCGGAGCAGCAGACACCTATATTGTATAATGGCATGATTATTTCTATTTTGCCAAAGGACGCAGGAGGCAATAGAGAAAAACTGGTGATGTATGCGCCAACGGATTTACATAGTCCAGTGTGGCGTTCTGCAGCCGATGAGAAATTTGGTTTGGGACCTTTTATTGTGATAAACCAGTATCTCTTTGCGTTTAACGAGGGGGGAGAACTCTTTGTTTATGAAATTGAACAGCGGAGCATGAAACTGATAAAGAGACAGGTGGTTATGGAAGATGGTATTGATGCATGGGGACCCATGGCATACGCTGATGGTATGTTGATTGTACGTGATGCTCACCATGTGAAGTGTATAAAGGTTGTATAAACGAGAAATAGATATATTATGGAATCTAATCAAGAAGACAAGAAAAAATTATCACGTAAGGGGTTTTTGCAGTTTTGCGGTTCGGTTGTAGCTGGAACTGTAATAGCAGGTGGAACTGGCAGCCTTTTGTGGAAGATGTTTTCAAAGCCAGATGATGTTTTTTATCATACAGGCGGTCTGAGTACAGCGGATAATGATAATCGAAGTGATTTCAAGTCATCTTACCGTAAATTATCATCCTTTAAAGCAGATGACGAGATTGAGGCGTTTGAGGTGATGGGAGAATATCTGATTGTCGTAACTCCCAATAATTTAAATATATATACTGCTGACGGAGACCTGATAAATAATTTCGCCATAGGATCTGAGGTAAGGGATGTTTCGGTTTATAATGACGAGATATATGTATTGTTCCCGACTCGTATTGAGGTTTATTTGGCTGATGGTGTTCTGGTAAGAGAGTGGGAGGCTTGCAGTGATAATTCCGATTATTGCTCGTTGACTGTCTTTGGCAATCATGTGTTTGTGACTGATGCAGCAAATAAGAATATCTGTCAATACCACGCCGATGGTACACTTGCCAGATTCATTAACAGCCCGAAAGGATTTGTCGTACCCAGTTATTCTTTCTCTATCACACATATAGGAGAAACCGTCTATTGTTCAAACCCTGGCAGACATTTGGTTGAAAGTTATTCTTCTGATGGTGAATACTTAGCTTCATTTGGTGAAGCAGGACTGGCTGCTGGCAGGTTTAGCGGTTGCTGTAATCCTGTATATGTAACGAGTTCTCCAACGGGTGAGATCCTTACTTCAGAAAAAGGTGTGCCTCGCATTAGTTGTTATAGTCCTAGTGGGGAATTCAGAAGCATCTTACTTGACCAAAAAGCATTAGGAGGAGGACATGACGCTTATGAAGTGAGGATTATAGATGATGACAAAGTGGTGGTTGCTGGGAAAAAAGGCATTGCCACTTATCAATATGACGAACAGTTGGCGATAGCTTCAGCCCAGTCGCCTTCTGCCACCGCTTGTGCTTTATGTGGAATAGATTGCCCACTTAGGGTAGGAGTTAAGATTTGAGGATAGCCATGGAAAAGAATGAACAACTGAGCAATAGCCCAATCAAGCGTCGAGATTTTTTCCGTCGCTTGGGTACAGTACTTGCAGGTGGAAGTATAGTTGCTGTGGGAGGAGCTACCGCTACTAAAGTGAAGAGTGAAGGCACTGCCGATTTGTATTGGCAGATTGACCATGAGAAATGTACGCAATGTGGACGTTGTGAGACGGATTGCGTGATGCCGGTTTCAGCTGTAAGGTGTTTTCATGCCAATAAGGTATGTGGATATTGTGATCTTTGCGGAGGTTATTACCGTACCAATGCTAAAGAGCTGAACACCGCTGCTGAGAATATGATTTGCCCCACTGGTGCCATTCAGCGTAAGTTTGTGGAGGAGCCTTATTTCGAATATACCATAGACTATGACCTCTGCAATGGCTGTGGCAAATGTGTGAAGGGTTGTGGCTCTTTTGGCAATGGCTCTTTATTCCTTCAGGTCAAGCAAGACTTATGCTTGAATTGTAATGAATGTAAAATCTCCACTGTCTGTGCTTCAGGGGCTATAAGTCGGGTCCCTTATGAACAGGCATATAAAATGAAGGATAAGGCATGAAGGAAATGTTGTTAGCAATAGTCAGTAGGTTCCCACGACCAGATTTCGAGTCTGGATATCAGTATCCAGAATACTCATACGCTGTGCCAAACGAAGCGTTGTGGGACACGCTGGATGTCTTGATGCTTCTGCTTCTGCTTGGGATTGTGACTTGGGCATTATATAAGAAGCATACTCGTGGACCTGTTTTCTGGACATCTATAGTATCTGTAGCATACTTCGGCTTCTTCCGTGGCGGATGTGTGTGTAGCATTGGTTCAATCCAAAATGTCGCCTATGCGTTTGTAGAAGACAGCTATCGTTTGCCGATAGTGGTGTTTCTGTTTTTCATCATACCTATAGTTTCGGCTTATTTGTTTGGTAGGGTTTTCTGTGCAGGTGTGTGCCCGTTTGGAGCTTTGCAGGATTTGGTAAATGTTAAAAACTACCGTTTGTCAAGGGCCGTATCTGGTGCATTGAGTATAATCCCTTGGATATATCTTGTATTCGCCTTGCTTTATGCTTTGACCAGGACAAGATTTATTATCTGTCAGTTTGACCCGTTTATTGGCATATTCCGACTGGGAGGAGACTGGGGCTTAATCATCTTCGGTGCCATCTTGTTGATTATGTCTGTGTTTACAGGACGCCCTTTCTGCCGATTTCTATGTCCTTATGGTGCCTTGCTGAGCATTTTCTCATCAGTGTCGATCTGGAAAATAAAGATTACCAAGAAACCATGTATTTCTTGCGAACTTTGCCACAATTCATGCCCTGTGGATTCTATCCGTGCCCCCTATAATAAGAAGGTAGAGGAAAGTCATTCAGAAGGTGTAAAGCGTATCTTGGGTTACTTCGTAATTTTGCCTTTGTTGATGGTTGCTGGTGCTGTATTGATGAGATTGGGCAGCGAGAATCTGAGTCAAGCACATCGTGAAGTAAGACTCTATCACATGGTAATAGCTCATGAAGCAGATCCCGATGGTGAACTCACTCCCGAACTGGAAGCTTTCTACAGTCAGGGTAGGACTATTGAAGAATTGACAGCCTCCTATCAAAAGGTGCAGGATGATTTTACAGTATATAGCACGATTGCGGGGGTGCTAATAGGCTTGGTGATAGGTTTGAAACTTATCAATCTTTCGTTGAAACGCACTCGTAAGGAATATGAGATTGTCTATAGCAATTGTATTGCCTGTGGTAAATGTTTCGACTATTGTCCTCAGAATAGGAAAATGAATATGGAATATAATTCTTAATATTAATATGAAGAATATTTTTAGGAACATAGCTATCGTCACAGCCATATTTGCATTGGCATTAAGTGTGATGTTGATAACAAACTATTTCCAAGTGAGGGGTACTACACCGTTGCAGACAACGGTGATGGAAACCTTGAAGGAACTCAATGATTCTAATTCAGAGAATGTTGAGCTGCAAGAACAGATCCGTCAACTTGATTTGTTGGCTCGTAAGGCATATTTTGTTCAGGAAAGCCACTTGAAGTCTGGCATCTACATCCTGCTGGGCATGTTGGGTATCCTGGTGGTTTGTCTGCGCTATTATTATGCCAATGCCATGAATATTCCCGATAAGGAAATTGATGAGGTAGATGACTGGCTCATTAAATCTAAGGCTCGTAAGTATGTGACATGGGGAGTTGCTGGTTTGGCTTTAACTGCTATAGTCTTAGGTTTCCTCTCATCACCTTATTATATATCTTTGAAAGATAAGCTTACTTCTGGAAATGAAGATGTTGTGGCTGATGCTATAGTAGATTCTGAGGAGATTTCCTATGAATCTGAAGCCGATGAATATGCTGCTGTGTTGGGAACTGATGCTGCTACGGATGAATCTTCGACTACTGTAGATGAACCAAGTGCTCAGGCAGCACCAATAGAATCAGCCGTTTCAACTGAAGAGGTGGAACTTCCTAAAGTAACGCATAATGGTTTCCGTGGAAATGGTTATAATGGGTTATCTTCCGCAAGAGGAATACCTGTCAAATGGAATCCATCTGATGGTACCAATATAGCATGGAGGGTAGATGTCCCTAGAAAGGGCTACAATTCTCCTGTCATCAATGGCAGAAATATCTTCTTTAGCGGAGCGGATGAAAGTGCTCGTGAACTTTATTGCTATGACTTGTTTACAGGTGAACAGCGATGGAAGTTGGCTGCTACAGGTATAGCAGGCTCTCCTTCTACAATGCCTCGAGTCAATGATGATACGGGTTTGGCTGCATCTACAGTGGCAACTAATGGCAAACAGGTATGCGCTATTTTTGCTACAGGTGACGTTATTTGTGCAGATATGGATGGGAATAGATTGTGGGCTAAGAACATAGGTGTTCCAGATAATCATTATGGCTTCGCGTCATCATTATTGATTTATGGCAATCTGTTGATCATCCAATATGACAATGACTC
The DNA here is from genome assembly GCA_016284115.1 of Bacteroidaceae bacterium. The sequence continues at coordinate 8,451 of JAEEOD010000130.1, read as the reverse complement.
TGCTCCAAAGCTGATTGCGTTAAGTTTGGCAAATGGGAATCAGGTGTGGTCAAAAAACCGTTCAGAGAAAGCTACATGGAGTTCACCGTCCATCGCTTATGTTGATAATAAAGCTCAACTGATTGTGATGGGTAATCCTGCAGTGACTGCTTATAATCCGAGTAATGGAGAACAGATTTGGAAGGTGGATTGCATGAGCGGTGAGGTAGGGGCAAGTCCATGCAGTGCGAATGGTATTATCTTTGCAGCCAGTGAGTATGCTAAGATTGTTGCCATCAATGGAGCTGATGGTACCCAACTCTGGGAAGCCAATGACTATCTGCCTGAAGTTGCCAGCCCGATTGCAACCAAAGATTATCTGTATATTGCTACCAGCTATGGCGTGTTGGCCGCCTTCAGTGCACAGACTGGTGAATTAGTGGCTGAGCAAGATATGGCAACTCAGTTCTATTCATCTCCAATGTTGGTAGAAGGAAAAATATATCAGTTTGATACCGATGGTAAGATGTATGTCTTCAGTAATGATGGCAAACTTACTCTCATCAGCCAGTTTGATACGGGTGAGAAGACCTTTGCTACACCTGCATTTACTGATGGAAGGATAGTGGTCAGGACAAATAACAGCTTGTATTGCGTTCAAGAAAAGTAATTATGTGCGATAAGGATTGTATAAAGAAAGCTGCTGAAGAGAAACGAGTGTTGATAGCCCGTACAGATGCGATCATCGACCGCATCGGAACTACACGTGACATCATCATTCCGTTGCTCCAGGCATTGCAGGCGGAATTTAACTATCTGCGAAGTGATGTACTGGAGAGGGTGTATGAACGTACAGAGATAGACCGTGCACAATTGATGAGCGTTTCAACCTTCTATTCTCAGTTCCGTCTGATGCCTTACGGTAAACATGTCATCAAGGTATGTGTCGGTACGGCTTGCCATGTGAAGGGGGCTGATAATGTTTATGATTCCATGCGTCGTGAGCTGAAAATGAAAGAAGATCGTATAACGACTGATGATGGCGAGTTCTCTATTGAGAAAGTTGCCTGTCTGGGTTGTTGTGCTTTGGCTCCTGTCGTACAGATTGACCAGAAAATATATGGGCATGTGCAGCCTGGAAGGGTGATGGAAGTAATAGATGCCTTTAAGGCTTATGCTGATCAGAAGGAAAAAGAAGCTAATGGAGGTGATGAAACTGAAGTACAAGGTGAGATACGTCTGGGTATGGAGAACTGCTGTCAGGCGAGTGGAACAGCCGATATCTATAAGGCTGTAATGGAAGCTAAGAAGGAATTAGGCATTAATGTGCGAATTAAGCCGGTCAGCTGTGTAGGTGCATGTAATCAGGTGCCCTTGATTGACTTGGCTTTGCCAGATGGAACCATCAAACGTTATCCTAATGTCAATCCTGAAGATGTCAGGGAAATCTTACTACATCATTTTGAACCCCAAAACCGTCTGTTAAGGCTAAGGAACAAACTGTTCCGCCACATTGACCATTTTCAGACGGATGAGATATGGAACAGTAGCGTGTGGACAGCAGATGAACATCGCACGCGAACTATTAATAATTTCTTCGCTGGTCAAAAACGTGTTTCAACTGAAGGTTACGGTCTTATGTCACCTCTTGATATAGATGAGTATCTGCACAGAGGTGGCTTCAAGGCGCTGGAGAAAGCACTGAAGGAAATGACACAGAAAGATATTATAGATGAAATCTTGAATAGTGGATTGCGAGGTCGTGGAGGCGGTGGTTTCCCCTCTGGACGAAAATGGGATATGGTGGCTCAACAGACTAATCCTGAAAAATATATTATCTGTAATGGCGATGAGGGTGATCCAGGCGCATTTATGGATCGTATCCTGCTGGAGTCTTATCCTCTGCGCGTAATAGAGGGAATGGTCATTGCTGGATATGCGGTAGGTGCCCATCATGGTATATTCTACATTCGTGCTGAGTATCCTCAGGCTGTGATCCGTACCCGAAAGGCATTGGAGATGTGCCGTGAGAGGAATCTTGTAGGTAAAGACATTATGGGCTCTGGATTCGATTTCGATATCCGTATATTTGAGGGAGCTGGCGCTTTTGTCTGTGGTGAGGAAACAGCTCTCATCGGGTCGATTGAAGGTAAACGCGGATTTCCCAGTCTCCGTCCTCCTTATCCAGCTATATCAGGCCTTTATGGATGTCCAACCTTAATTAATAATGTTGAGACTTTGAGTCAAGTGAGCTATGTCATTAACCATGGAGCTAGGGCATATGCTGAAACGGGAACAGAAAGCAGTAAAGGCACAAAGGTGTTCGCTCTGGTGGGGAAAGTTAATCATGGCGGCTTGATTGAAGTGCCTATGGGAACCACATTGAACCAGCTTCTTGATGAAATCGGTGGAGGTATGGAAGGCAATGCCAAACTGAAGGCAGTGCAGACTGGTGGCCCTTCTGGAGGTTGTATCCCAGCCAGCCTTTGTGACACTCAAGTGGATTATGAGGCATTGAAGCGACTGGGCGCTATTATGGGTTCTGGTGGTCTGGTGGTTTTGGGCGAGGACAGTTGCATGGTAGATGTGGCGAGGTACTTTACTACCTTCACATGTGATGAGTCTTGTGGAAAGTGTACTTTCTGTCGCGTGGGAATCAGGAGAATGCTGGATATACTTGACAGACTTTGCTCTGGTAAGGGGAAAAAAGAGGATATTGATATGCTGGAGCAACTTGCTGTTAGCATTACCAAAGGTGCTATGTGTGGCTTAGGTAAGACGGCGCCTAATCCCGTATTGTCAACCTTGAAATATTTTCGGGATGAGTATGAGGAACACTTACAGGGAATCTGCAGAACTGGTACCTGCAAGGATATGGTTAAGTATGTGGTGACTGACGATTGTGTAGGTTGTACCAAATGCGCAAAAGCATGTCCGAGTGATGCTATAGAATATACTCCTTATAAGAAACATGAAATTGACGTAAAGAGATGTGTGCAATGCGGGTTGTGTATTGACGAGTGTTGTTATCAGGCAATCAAGAAGGTGCCGCTGAAAACAGATTGATATGATAGAATTGACGATTAATAAAATAAAAGTTGAGGCTCACGAGGGTGAGACGATTCTGGAGGTCGCTAAGAAAGCTGGTGTTAAGATACCTCACATGTGCTATGTGCCAGGTAAAGAACATAAGCCCTCATGTATGGTGTGTATTGTGAAGAATTTAAACAATGGACAGTTGCTGCCTTCTTGCTCATCATTGGTAATGGATGGCATGGAAATAGAGACAGACAACGATGAGATACATGAGATGCGCAAGATGTCGCTCGAATTGCTATTGAGCGATCATCGTGCTGACTGTGAGGCTCCTTGTGTGATTGCCTGTCCTTATAACCTGAATGTGGAAGGTGTACTTTACCATTATGATAAAGGCCAGTATGAAGAGGCTCGCAAACTCATGGCTGCTGTGTTTAAACTGCCTGAAATAGCCTGTGATGAATGTAAGGGCCCTTGTGAGAAGATTTGTCGCCGAGGAACAGTTGACAAACATGTAGAGATAAAAGCGATCATGCGTGAGCTGTCCGCTATGGATGATTTGCCTGTTACAGGAAATCCTAATGATGCAGAAGTGAAGGATAAGAATAGGTTCAACTCCAAGGTGGGACGCTTCTCGCCACATGAGCAGGAGTGGCTGAAAGCAAGTATTAGTGTTAAGTCACGCTGTATCCATTGTGCCTGCTCGGCTCGTCATGAGTGCAAGCTGAGGGGATATGCCACAGATGAGGGTATCAAGTCACCTCGTTTTGGTGTTTCTTCCAGTTTGCCGTTCAAGATTAAGCAGCATATTACAGGAAGATTGTGGTTTGAACCAGCCAAATGTATCCGCTGTGGCTTGTGTGTATATAATTCACAAGATGGATTCACTTTCAAGGGACGAGGATTTGGTATGCAGGTTGTCCTACCAGATGAAAGTAAGGAACATGTTTCTGAGGATTTGGCTAAGCTTTGTCCTACGTGGGCTTTATTCATAGATGATTAAGATTTGAAAAAGTTATTTTACATATTATTGTTGATTGCTGGATTGTCTGCATGCATTGGACAGTCTGAAAGCGGTGGTACACTCGATTGGACTTTATTCCGTGGTGACGAACAATTGAGCGGTTATACTCGTACCTCATTGCCGGAGAAGCCTTCTTTGTTATGGACATTTCAAGCAAAAAGCCGTACAGTCAGTTCGCCTGTCGTGCTCAATGGCGTGACCTATTGGTGTGACCGTAGGGGTAAGGTGTTTGGAGTAGATTTGCAAGGCGAGGAAGTCTTTTTCTATGATTTGAAGACTTTGGTGGAGGCAACTCCTATGATTCGTGATTCCGTATTATATATCGGTACCATCGAAGGAAAATTGCAAACCATTTCTCTTACCAAACAAGATACTCTTTGGAGCTTCGAAACATTAGGGCAGATATCCGCCTCACCCAATCATGTGAATTTTGCAGGTAACAATGCTATCGTATTCGGCAGTTATGATAACTATCTCTATTGCGTTGATGAACGCGATGGTCATTTGCTTAGCCAGTTTGAGTCGGGCTATTATCTGAACGGTGCCGTTGCGTTGTGGAATAAGTTCGTTATCTTTGGAGGATGCGACCAATGGATAAGGGTTATTAATTGTGAAACCGGTTTGCAGACTGATTCTCTGCAATTAGATAACTACATCCCTTGTTCTCCAGCTATCTCTGGTAATTTTGCTTATGTAGGTGACTATTCCGGCAATATTTATGAGTTACAGTTGAGAGGAGACGGTATCGTCAACCACAGGAAACTGGTAGAGGCTACCGATGATGATGGCGATAATGTATCAGTGCCGGCGATAGATGAAAAAAGGATTTTTGTTAATACAGGTGGACGCTACCTGTCATCTATAGACAGAAAAAGTGGAGAAGTCAAATGGCGCCAGATGTTGAAGGGAAATGTAGGGGAGAGCTCTCCTGTTATTTGTAAGGATAAGGTGATTGTGTGTACCAAAACAGGTATTGTGAATATATTTGATAAAGACGATGGTACGCTCTTGTGGGAATATGATTCAGGTGAAGATATAGTAGCTTCTCCTGCCATTGTTAAAGATCATTTCCTGATATTGACTACTAGGGGAACTTTGCTTTGCTTTGGTGTAGGGAGTGGTAACTAACTTATAATATGGTTTTATATGATAGAACTGAAAGACATTGTGAAAACTTTCCAAGATGGTGATAATCGCATCAATCAAGTACTCAGAGGCTTGAATCTGCATCTTGATAAGGGCGAATTTTTGGCCATAAAGGGACAGTCAGGTGTTGGAAAGACTACCCTCTTGAATATACTGGGTACCTTGCTTTTGCCTGATAGTGGTACATATGTTTTAGATGGAACTGTTCTTACGAATAGTGAAATAGATTTGGCCACAGTTCGTAATGAGAAGATTGGTTTTGTGTTTCAGGACCATCGTTTGATGCCACAATTAACTGTTTCACAGAATATCCTGTTACCAACACTGGCTTTTCAAGAACAAAGTTCTGAGGACCAGCTGGCTTATGCCGTAGAACTGATGCGGTTGACGCATATAGAGCATTTGTCTCAGCAATATCCTTCCACTTTGTCTGGTGGCGAAGCAAGCAGGGTGGCAGTGTGCAGGGCATTGGTTATGAAGCCGGCATTACTTCTGGCAGATGAGCCCACAGGACAATTAGATCGTGAGAATGCCCGTGATGTAGCCCAACTGTTAGCAGAAATCAACAGAACGTTGCATACTACCATTGTGATGGTGACACATTCGAATGAGACCTCGTCAGTGGCAGATAGGGAGTTGTTATTAAAAGACGGAATCCTACAATGAAGAATTGGCAGGTCATAAACAGTAACCTTCGGTTTTACAAACGCTATTATGTGTTTGTTGCATTGGCATCGCTCATGACGGTGGCATCCATCGTGGGCAGTCTGATGGTAGGGGATTCTGTGAGAATGACTTTGGTCAAGAGAGTGACAGATCGGTTGGGTAAAACAGAGTCAATTATCTATAGCCGTACTGGTTATATAGACGAGACTATACTTCAACTGCCTGTTTTTCAATCTGGCTGTCAAGGGGTAATTATGACTGATGGTTTCATTGCTGATCATGGCCGCTTGATACCCGTAACCGTATGGGGCATAGACCAACTTGCATCTGGAATAACAGTTGAAGAAGGAACTTCAAAGATCAATGTCCCTTTGTCAAAAGAGTTGGAGAACTCAAAGGATGACATTGTCTTGCGATTAGCCAATAATGGTATGGTTCCCTCTGGCTCATTATTCGTTACACAAAGCTATACCACCAGCATCCGGTTGGGTTGTGAGGGAGTAATTTCTGCATCCGAGGGAGGAAATATCAGTCTGAAGAATGAACAGGTGTTGCCGTTGAATGTGTTCGTTAATCGTACTGTACTGGCAGCACTGCTTGGTGTTGATCACAAAGTCAATATGATCCTTGCTGAGCAGATGATTTCGTATGAAGAAATCAATGATTTATGGAATAATGATTTGGCTGGTGTCCATGTAGAAACGGTAGGCTCTGTTAGGGAGATAACCACAGACAGGGTCTTCATGCAACAGGAACTGGTCAGCAAATTGAGTGGACAGAACCAGCGCCCCAACCGTTTGTATTCTTACTTGGCCAATTTCATTTCCCTAAATGATATTTCCATTCCTTATTCATTTGTTACGGCATTAGACAGATATGGTGAATATGATTTAGCGGATGATAAGATACTGCTGTCAGACTATGCAGCCCATCGTCTTCATGCGAAAGTGGGTGATAGGGTGAATGTCACCTATTATAAAATGAAAGGTTTGAAGAAACTGGAAACAGATTCAGTCTTGTTGAGAGTTGCCGCAGTCATTCCTTTACAGGATTTTGTGGATGACGGACATTTGAGTGCTGATTTCCCAGGCTTGTCTGATGTGGAGCGATGCACAGATTGGGATAGCGACTTGCCAATTGACATGAAATTGATTACTGATGAGGATGAACAGTACTGGACAGATTACCGTTCTACGCCTAAGGCCTTGGTTCCTTATAAGACAGTGGCTGGAGATTGGGAAACCGTATTTGGTACAGCCACTGCTTTGCGTGTTGATGACCTTAATCCAGACCTCTCCGGTCTGCATGCTTCCATGTTTGGCGTACAAGTGGTTCATCCTCGTGAGTCTGGTTTGTTTGGTGCCATGAACGGAGTAGATTTTTCCGGTCTTTTCCTGGCTTTGGGTTTCTTTATTATTGTATCTGCCTTATTGCTGATGTATAGTCCTTTATCAGAAATGTATGCTAAACGAACTGCGGAAATAAACTTACTGAAGTCGTTAGGCTATTCGTCTCATCGAATAACCTCATTGCTTTGGCGAGAAGCATTGCCAATCGTATTGATTGCATCCCTGATAGGAGTATTATTCGGATTGCTTTACACTGCTGTCATCATGTATTTATTGGGAAATGTGTGGCAAGGTGCGACCCAGACTGACGGCTTTGGCGTTTATGCCAATATGCTGACACTTTGTATTGGAACCCTTGTGAGTGTGGCACTTTCATTAGGCTTACTGAGATGGACTATTGGTAAGGCTATTGCAGATAAACCAATAGTAGATCAAAATAATACCTCTAAAAGAAAGCTGTTCGTGTGGTTAGTTTTTCTGGGCATACTGACCTTACTCGTATTGCTTATCAATATTTTCTATCAGTCAATAATCCTATTTGTTATAACTGGTTGTATGTGGATTGCTTTGGCGACAGTGGCTGGCTTTTATTTGCTTGTTGTTCGAGGACTTTCTCCACAGGTAACAGAAAGGAAACAACTTGTCTGGAGTTCCTTGTATGCTGTTCGTAAGCAAGCTGTAGCTTCATTCTTGCCTTTGGTCTTAGGCGTGTTTATTGTCTTTGCCGTTGGTTTAAATCGAAGGAGTTTTGCTGATAGCAGTCAGCTTGGGCAGGGTACAGGAGGGTATGCTTTGTTGATGGAGACTTCTGTACCAGTTTATTATGACATCAATACACCAGAGGGAAAGAAACAGTTGTCGCTGACAGAACTACCAGCTGATGCTCATATCCTCCAATTTTTACGCTATAGTGCCGATGATGCTTCTTGTCTTAATTTGAATAAAGTGAGTACTCCTACAGTCTTGGGTGTTGATATGGAACAGTTTACCCAATCTTTCTCCGTTGACTATTATGCCGGGTACGATCTTCAACGATTAAAGAATGATGTTTCGGCCTATCCTGTATTGGTGGATGAAACCGTGTTGACCTGGGGATTGATGAAGAGCATGGGAGATACTTTGTATTATACAGACGCTCACGACAACGAGGTAAAACTTTTGATAGCAGGAACACTGCCCAACACCGTGTTGCAGGGAAATGTGGTGATGGATAAGGGTTTGTTTGCCAAGATTTGGCCAGAATTGACAGGT
>JAEEOD010000129.1 GCA_016284115.1 Bacteroidaceae bacterium | reverse complement strand
CACAATATGCAAGAAGCTGCCAGAAAATGCCATCGACAGCCATATCGCCAACAGCCTGAACTGGATACATACCCATACAACCAGCTACCAATGGCACATTGTCAACAATGCTTGAAAGCACGCCGATGATGCCTGTTACCATGTAGTGGTTGCCGTTGAATGTGGTGTTGAGTCCCTGGCCAAGGGCTGTGAGTGCGCCTATTTCTTCAAGGCAGGCAACTGCCATGAGGATGCCAAGGAAGAAGAGGATGGTGCTCATGTCGATGCGACTAAGCAGATTGTTTACGCGCTTGCTGAAGGTGTGGTTTTTGCCAGTTTGCTTGTGTAGCTGGCGATAGAACACTTCGGTAACTATCCACAGAGTGCCCAGAACGAGCAGGATGCCTGTGAATGGAGGGAGATGTGTGATGCTCTTGAATACAGGAACAAAAATAAGTCCGCCAACGCCAACACAGAAGATAATCTTGCGCTTGGTGCTGTCGAACTCCAGTAATTCGGTGTCGGCATCACATTCGAGCACGTTGTTGCTCTGTTCGTTTTCGTTGAGCTCTCCCTTGAGCTGAGTGCTGAGGATGGCTGCAGGGATAACCATAGACACAACCGATGGAATGAGAATCTCGGTAATCACTCCGGCTGCCGTGATAAGTCCCTTGTTCCACAACATGATGGTGGTAACATCGCCAATAGGTGAGAAGGCACCACCAGAGTTGGCTGATATAATCACAAGTGAAGCATATATTATTCTGTCATTATGGTTTTTAACGAGTTTGCGTAGAATCATAATCATCACAATACTTGTGGTAAGATTATCAAGGATTGCTGATAGGATGAAGGTCATAACGGCAATTTTCCAAAGCAGCGAACGCTTGCTTTTTGTCTTCATGACTTTTCTTACCCAGTCGAAACCTCCGTTTTGGTCAACGATTTCAACAATGGTCATAGCTCCCATGAGGAAGAATAGTGTTGTTGATGTGCTTCCCAGGTGGTGCTCAATAAGTCCGTTTACAAAGTTTGCTATGCCGTCGGTCCCTCCTGTAAAGTCAGGGTGCATGAGTTGAATAAACGGAGCTGGATCAATCATGTACAGAGTCCAGCAAACTACGAACATAAACAGAGCAATGGCTGCTTTGTTTATTTTTGTAATGCTTTCTAAGGCAATGAAGAGATAGCCAAGAATGAAAGCGCTAATGATAGTGATTGTAAGTAATGACATTTGTCTTTTTCTTTGTTTTTAGATTTCTTTCCTGCAAAGATAATAGTTTTGTTCTAAACAAGAAAACTTAAGGTCTTAAAATGTGGGAATATAAAAAATGAAGGCACAAATTCATAGAATTTGCACCTCCGAATCTCTCTCGTTTATTTTTGAATTATAATTCCACATTCTAAAGTGGGTATTCTTCGAATGCGTAAAGCACGGTAGATAGATACCTTTCGCCAGTGTCAGGCAGTAATGCAACTATGTTCTTGTTTTCGTTTCCTGGACGCTTGGCAATCTCGGTTGCTGCAAAGGCTGCAGCTCCAGAAGAGATGCCTACGAGGATGCCGTCAAGTTGAGCTATTTCTCTACCTGCACGAATGGCATCGTCGTTCTCTATATCGAGCACCTCGTCAATATATTTTGGGCTGTAAGTATCTGGAATAAAGCCTGCGCCAATACCCTGAATCTTGTGTGGACCGCTCTTGCCGCCATTAAGTACAGGCGAGGTGGCTGGCTCTACAGCTATTACCTGGATATTAGGGTTCTGTTCTTTAAGGAATTTTGCAATACCTGATATTGTGCCACCTGTGCCCACGCCAGCAACAATAATGTCGATCTTGCCGTCTGTGTCGCGCCAAATCTCAGGCCCAGTAGTGTTGTAGTGCTTCTGTGGGTTGGCAGCATTGACAAACTGTCCAAGAATGATAGAGCCAGGAATACTGTCGCGAAGTTCCTCTGCTGCCTTTATTGCTCCAGGCATACCGTCTTTGCCACTTGTGAGTCGCACCTCAGCACCGTATGCCTTTACAAGATTTCTACGCTCCACGCTCATGGTCTCAGGCATGGTAAGTATAAGGTGATAGCCCTTTACAGCTGACACCAATGCAAGTCCAACGCCTGTGTTACCACTTGTTGGTTCAATTATAGTTGCTCCTGGTTTCAGCAGACCTTTCTT
>JAEEOD010000128.1 GCA_016284115.1 Bacteroidaceae bacterium | reverse complement strand
GAATATCTTGGAAGGATGTCTTTTTCAAAGGTTGGTGAATTGTATCAACATTCTTCAATAGGTATTGCAGTATATAATTATTGTAAAAACATGGGATGGAAGGAAGGGAACTTGGCTAATAATAAAATGTTTGAATTTATGAATTTTGGTCTACCATTCATTTGCACTGATTACAGATTGTGGAAACAGATAGTAGAGGAAGAAGAAAATTGTGGAATATGTGTCAATCCAGATGATATAGACCAACTAGAGAAGGCAATCGTCCTATTATTGCAGAATGATGAATTACGGGCATGCATGGGGAGGAATGGCAGGAAAGCTGTTGTGGATAAATATAATTGGAGTACTCAAGAGCTTTTATTATTATCATTTTATAACAAAATTGAAGCATTATAATGATACACACCCTTAGTGATTGTAAAAATACTCATGTTCCTGAAAGTACCAATATCTGGCAGTTCTGCGTAGTTTTTCCGAATTGTCAGATAGGAGAGAACTGTAATATATGCTCTCACTGCTTGATTGAGAATGAGGTGGTGATTGGCAATAACGTTACCATAAAATGCAATGTGCAGGTGTGGGACGGCATTACATTGGAAGATAATGTAATGGTGGGTGCAAATGTTACTTTTACCAATGATATGTACCCACGTTCGAAAAATAAGAACTGGACATTGCTGAAAACGCGAGTATGTAAGGGCGCAACTATTGGTGCTGGGGCAGTGATACTGCCCGGCATTACCATCGGTGAGAATGCTTTTATAGCTGCGGGTAGTGTTGTAACGAAGGATGTACCGGCTGGAGAACTTTGGATGGGTAGCCCTGCAAAGTTTTACAAGAAAGTGGACTTCTAATAGTTGGAATTTGATAATAGAAAGTTATGAATATACCTTTTTTAAGTCTTAAGGACGTAACTGCTCTTCATGGAGCAGAGATTAACGAGGCTGTAAGCCGTGTTGTTAACGGAGGCTGGTACCTCCAAGGCAAAGAGAACGAGCAGTTTGAAGCAAACTACTCTAAGTTTATAGGAACAAAGTACACTATTGGTTGTGCGAATGGACTGGATGCTCTTATCTGGATATTCCGTGCATATATTGAGATGGGGGTGATGCAACCTGGCGACGAAGTGATTGTACCTGCAAACACATATATTGCTACTATACTTGCTATCACGGAAAACGACTTAAAGCCGGTACTTGTAGAACCCAAACTTAATACGCTGGAAATAGATGATGACCTCATTGAGGCAGCCATTACGCCTAAGACCAAGGCCATTGCCATTGTACATCTGTATGGACGAAATGCTTATACGGAAAGAATAGGAGAACTATGCAAGAAGTATAATCTTAAGCTTGTTGAGGACAATGCCCAGGCGCACGGTTGCAAGCATACGGATGGCAGGATGACGGGATCTATCGGTGATGCTGCTGGACACAGTTTTTATCCTGGTAAAAACCTTGGGGCTTTGGGTGACGGCGGTGCTGTAACCACCAATGATGAGGAACTGGCAGCTGTGGTACGTGCATTGGCAAACTATGGCTCGCAGAAGAAGTATGTATTCAAGTATGCCGGTCGTAACAGCCGCTTGGATGAGATACAGGCAGCCGTGTTGGATGTGAAACTGAAGTATTTGGTAGAAGACAATGCACACCGTAAAGCTGTAGCTCATTATTACTATGAGCATATCAATAATCCGTTGGTGACATTGCCAGACCTGCTTGCCGACGAGCAGAACGTGTATCACCTGTTCCCAATATTTGTAGGAGGAGGCAAACGTAATGCCCTACATTACTACCTTGAACAGAATGGTGTTGGCACGGTATGCCACTATCCGATAGCACCACATAAGCAAGAATGCTATGCAAAAGAAAGATGGAACATGCCACAGTTACATTTACCTATCACCGAGCAACTGGCTGATGATGAATTGAGTCTACCGATAGGACCAACAATTACGATGAAGGAAGTGGTAAAGATTGTTGAACTAATAAATCTTTTTTGTTGAGTTGGCAAATAGCGTAAGTCGTAATTCATACGGCAACATTCTAAAGGCATTTTCGTTATTCGGAGGGGTAAAAGTAATACAAATTATTATT
>JAEEOD010000127.1 GCA_016284115.1 Bacteroidaceae bacterium | reverse complement strand
ATAGGTTGGTTGGCATCACTGCAATGTAGTTGGTACCATACTGCAGGTTGTAGCTCTCGCACATCTTCAGTCCAGCAATCTTAGCGATGGCATACTCTTCGTTGGTATATTCCAATGGAGAGGTCAACAAGGCATCCTCCTTCATTGGCTGCGAGGCATCCTTCGGGTAGATGCACGTACTACCCAGGAAGAGCAACTTCTCCACCCCATGGGCATACGCCTCACTGATCACATTGCACTGTATCTTCATGTTCTCCATTAGGAAGTCCGCACGATACAGCGAATTGGCCATGATGCCACCCACATGGGCAGCTGCCAGCACCACAGCATCCAGTCGCTCCTCATCGAAGAAACGCCTTACTGCCAATTGATCCGTTAAATCCAACTCCCTATGCGTACGGCCTACCAAGTTGGTATATCCACGTTGCATTAGGTTATTCCATATAGCTGATCCCACCAATCCATGGTGACCAGCTACAAATATTTTGCTGTTCTTATTCACTTTACAATTCCTTTTTCTAGATATTCTGCCAGATTCATACGGATGCGTTCAGACTCTTTTTCAACAGCGACTTTGGCCATGTCAGAATCTACCATAATTTTCACAAGCTGCTCAAAACTAGTCTTCGCTGGATCCCAGCCGAGCTTGGCCTTAGCCTTCGTAGGGTCACCCCACAAGTTTACAACATCGGTAGGGCGATAGAAATCAGGGCTCACCTCTACGAGAACTTTACCTTCAAGGTTTAATGCTGCAAGTTGAGAGTTTAGAGTAGCTTTGCAAATACCCTTTTCATTTATGCCTTCACCTTGAAACTCCAACTCTATTCCTGCTTGTTTAAAGGCTAAGTAGCAAAACTCACGCACGCTGTGTTGCACACCTGTAGCTATCACAAAGTCTTCTGGGTTGTTCTGTTGTAAGATAAGCCACATACACTCTACATAATCTTTAGCATAGCCCCAATCTCGAAGTGATGACAGATTTCCCAAATATAATTTATCCTGTTTACCCTGTGCTATACGAGCTGCTGCAAGGGTAATCTTACGCGTCACAAAAGTCTCCCCACGCCGTTCACTCTCATGGTTGAAGAGAATACCCGAGCAGCAGAACATGTTGTACGCATCACGATACTCCTTCACAATCCAGAATCCATAAAGCTTAGCCACAGCATACGGACTGTACGGATGGAACGGCGTATTTTCATTCTGAGGCACCTCCTCGACCTTACCATATAGTTCTGAGGTACTGGCCTGATAGATACGGCAAGTTTCCGCTAGTCCGCACATACGCACAGCTTCCAAGATACGTAACACGCCAGTAGCATCAACATCTGCGGTGAATTCGGGAGAATCAAAACTCACCTGCACATGACTCTGTGCAGCTAGATTATATATTTCATCTGGGCGAACCTTACTAATAATCTGCATAATACTCATGGAATCCCCCATATGCCCATAGTGCAAATGGAAATGAGGATGCCCTTCAAGATGAGCAATACGCTCACGATAGTCTATTGATGAACGACGAATCATGCCATGCACATCATATCCTTTTTCCAACAGAAATTCTGATAGGTAAGACCCATCTTGCCCAGTCACTCCTGTTATTAATGCTGTTTTCATATGTTTCAAATGTTAGGTTTAATAATATGATCAATCAAAAAGTTTGCAATCTCTTCAGCTTGAGAAAGATGAATAGATTTTGGGATTATAACATTAAATTTATTGTAAACCTTTTCAATTAGCTCATCAGTATAAACCAAGCAACCATCCTCAACATTTTCAATGCCATCACAATAAATGGAGTTTCTATTTATCTGCTCCATTTCTTCAAGTGAATAATTAGGAGTAAAACAACCCTTCACTTCTTCAGAAGTGCCATCAATGATGTATGGATAACCACCAATATGGCCTTCAACGCCAGGAGTATGAATCTTAATGGCCTTTTTCTCACGGATTGCTGACAAAATACTATAGATAATGTCAAAGTTGCTAGAGGCATTCATCATATTTCGCTTCTGGTCGGTAGGCATCAGTATACCACAGGCTTTATAGACCTCATCGTGGTTGATGTCGAGTTCCTTACCCTCATACTTGATACTCAGTAGGAGCTTCACTCCCTCAGTATGACCTTCTTTGCTGATTACCACATCATGGAAGTGGCTAGCCACAAGGGTAATGTCAATATCATTAAGATTGTCAATGCCAAATTTCTCAGCCACAAAGAACTTCATACGAGGAATCAGGTGGTTCAGATTGCCACTACCAAAATCAAAGTAAGGCATACCGGCACTCTTCAGCCAAGGTATTACGGCATCAGAATAGGATGT
>JAEEOD010000126.1 GCA_016284115.1 Bacteroidaceae bacterium | reverse complement strand
ATCCAGGAATCAATATAGCAGGCTATCGTAATGGGTATATTAAAAATACTAGTGAGGAGGAACTGCTTATACAGGATATAGTCGAAAAGAAACCAGAATACGTTTTTGTTGCAATGGGGTCCCCCAAACAGGAATTGTTAATGAAAAAGATGCTTAGATTCCACAAAGCATTATATCAAGGACTAGGTGGTAGCTTTGATGTCTACACTGGATCTGTAAAACGAACACCCCAATGGCTAATTGACATGGGTGTAGATGGCCCATATAGAGTAATTACGTCATTTAGTAAAGCTCGATGGAATAGATTCTGGAGTGATTTAGCCATTATGATAAAGATAGCATTTGGATTTTATGAAATTAAGGTAACAGATTAAAGTGATAAATCGTAATTATTAATTATAAAAAGTATGGATATTAAAGAATTTATTCAGAATTTTGCTAATCAGTTTGATGACACTGAGGCAAGTGAATTTAGTGCAGAAACAGATTTCCGTGAGTTGGATGAATGGTCATCAATGATAGGTCTCTCTTTGCTTAATATGGCAGAGAAAAGTTATGGCGTTCAGTTGACATTCGATGAGCTACGTAGCGCCATCACCGTCCAGGACCTGTTTGATACCATCGCAAACAAGCAGAAGTAATGGAGAATCCTTTTAGCTTAACAGGTAAAACCATTTTCATTACCGGTGCGGGGTCTGGCATCGGTAGGGCAACAGCCCTCCAATGTGCGGGTCTTGGTGCTACCGTACACATTACCGACCTCAATGAAGCATCCCTGGCGGAAACGCTGGGAATGCTGGAAGGGGAGGAACATCAGCTGTATGTGGCTAACCTGACCGATGATGCTGCCCTTCAGGAACTGGTAGGGAAACTCCCAAAGTTAGACGGTTTTGTCAGCAATGCTGGTATCATCAAGACCATTCTGACACAGTTTGGTGAGCGAGAGGATGTTGAGAAGATTATGAACATCAATACCATTGCTCCTATTCGCCTGACCCAGATTTTGTTGCAGAACAAGCGCTTCAATAAGGAAGCTGCTCTTGTCTATACCTCTTCTATGGCCGGTGTATTCAATGGTGCCATTGGTAATGGATTGTATGGTGCTTCCAAGTCTGCATTGGTGGGCTTTGTGAAGTCTTTGGCTCTGGAACTTGCCCCCCGTAAAATCCGTGTGAATACGGTGAATCCCGGCATTACGCAAACGAACATTTACAACAATACCTCTATCACCCAGGATCAACTGGACGAGGAAATGAAACGTTATCCGCTGGGCCGTTATGGCCGAGCTGACGAAATAGCAAGTGCCATTGTGTATTTGCTCTCTGATGCCACAAAATGGATGACCGGCACCAACCTCTTAATTGACGGAGGTTTCTCACTGAATTAATAAAGTATGGAAACTTACAAAGAGTTTATCATTTCGGGCCTGGAACGTCTTCTCGCAGACCCGAAGTGCTTCCTCCTGGGTGAGGATATAGCAGATCCTTATGGTGGTGCTTATACACTCACCAAAGGTATGTCTGCCAAGTTCCCCGGAAAGATTATCAATACCCCTATGTCTGAACAGGGCTTCACGGGACTTGGTGTAGGTATGGCACTGGCTGGGTACAAGCCCATGATAGAAATCATGTTTGGTGACTTCAGTACCTTGATCATGGACCAGATACTGAACCATGCCTCCAAGTTCGTAGAGGGCTTTGAAAAGAAGCTGCACTTGGTGGTGCGCGACCCGATGGGTGGCTACCGTGGATATGGTGCAACGCACAGCCAGAGTCTGGAGAAACTGTATGTTGGATTGCCCAACATTGCAGTGATTTCTCCCTCTGTGCTCCACGAACCTGGTGACCTGTTGGTGAAGGCTATGCGTCTGGGTGTGCCGGTGATTTTTGCTGAGAACAAGCTGGACTATACCCGCAAGATGTTCAAGGCAGAGAAGATTGCCGGTGCATTTGACATCCAGTATCATGGTGGTGATTTCCCCATTGCAGAGGTTGCAT
Organism: Bacteroidaceae bacterium; assembly: GCA_016284115.1. The sequence continues at coordinate 9,020 of JAEEOD010000126.1, read as the reverse complement.
TCCCGGATGAGGAAGCAGAAATTACCATTGTCAGCTATGGCGGTTTGATCAGTCCGCTGCTCCAGTTGATGTATGACATCTATATGGAAGAAGAGGTGGCTGTTCGTCTGCTGGATGTAAGCAGCCTGAGCCCCATGGACTTTGACCTGCTGCATGGCCTGTTGAAGGATTGCAAGAAGGTGCTGACCGTTGAAGAAGGCCACATCCCGTTTGGCATTGGTGATACGGTTATCAGCCAGATGGTACAGAGGGGTATGACCGCCAAGTTCAAGACCATTGGTGCCAAGCAGCATATCATTGGAACCTCCAAGGAGGCTGAGGCACTGGCCCTTCCGCAGATGGATGAAATCAAGGACGTAATTCTTAATTGGTAGAAAGGAGGACAGACAATGGACAAGAAAGAAGTATTGTACAGAATGATGCTCATCCGTGAGATGGAGCATAAGATTGAATCGCTGTTCTCTCAGGGCCTGTTAAGAGGAACTACCCACTGTTGTATTGGTCAGGAAGCTGTTCCTGTGGCATTGAGCTACCTGTTGAACATTGACCACGACTACCTTTGCAGCGGCCACCGTGCTCACGGTCTCTCCATGATGATGACCATGAAGCCTGAGACCCTCCTGGGTGAGATTATGGGCAAGAGCTATGGTATGGCCAAAGGTCTTGGTGGCAGCCAGCACGTGTATTACAAGAACTACTTCACCAATGGTATCACCGGTGGTATGGCAACGGTTGCGACTGGTATTGCCTTTGCCCTGAAAGAGGACAAGACGGATGCCATCTCTGTAGTGGACTTTGGTGATGGTGCTATGAACGAGGGCTATGTTTTGGAAGCCTTCAACCTGGCTGCAGAAATGAAACTGCCCGTGCTCTATATTCTGGAGAACAACGGCTATGCCATGAGTACACCGGTTGAGACCGCAAATCCGTTTGTGGTGTTCGAAGACCGTGTGAAGGGCTTTGCTTTGCCTTATACCCGTGTAGAGGCCAGCGACTTTGATAATCTTTATGAGGTGTTGGAAAAAGCTGTAAAAGCAGTCCGTGACACCCGCGAGCCCCAGTTTGTGGAGGTGCTGACTCATCGTTTCTGTGGTCACTCCAAGAGCGACAAGCGTGCTTACATACCTAAAGAACGTGACGACTACTGGCACGAACACGACTGCATCAAGAGTGTGGCTAAACAACTCTCCGAGGCTGAGGTGAAGGAGATAGAGGCCAAAGTAGAGGCTGAGATTGAGAGAGTATATCAGTACTGCACCACCCACTAATGACATTTGTTAAATTACCGAACGAAGAAACTCGTAGGCTCGTCTTCTATCTGGCGATGGAAGAGTACCTGGCAGACAATTGTGAAGAAGATGTATTCTTCTTATGGCAGGTAGAGCCTACGGTTATCTTCGGGCGTAATCAAGTGATGGAAGCTGAGGTAAATATTGAGTATTGTGAGAAGAACCATATTCAGTATTACCGAAGGAAAAGTGGAGGAGGCTGTGTTTATGCTGACAGAGGAAATGTGATGCTATCTTACATCACCCCTAAGATGATGGCAGATGAGGCCTTTGCGGAATTTCTCGACAAGTTAGCTGAAGCTCTTGGAAGACTTGGACTACCTGCTGTTAAGACAGAACATAATGATGTGTTGGTAGAAGGCAGGAAAGTGTCCGGAAATGCTCTGTTTCAAAAAGAAAAAGCCAGCATCGTACATGGAACACTACTCTACGATGAAGACTTGGGGGTGATGCAAGCAGCGATTACCCCACCTAAACAGAAATTGGAAAAGCACGGTATTGCATCTGTGCGGCAGAGAGTAGCGAATTTAAAAGAACTCGGTATATCACTTTCTGTAGAGGAATTGAAAGACTATTTGGCAAACTTTTTTTGTGGAGATCCAAAACGTGTTCTCACACAAAATGAGATAGCTAGAATTAAGGAGATAGAGAAAGAATACTTGACACCAGAGTTTATCAGAAGGAAATAAATGGAAGACATTATAATAATAGGTGCAGGCCCTGGAGGGTATGAAACTGCCATTAAAGCCGCAAAGAGTGGCTTTAAGGTAACCATTATTAATGATGGGCCTTTGGGAGGTGTTTGCTTGAATGCAGGTTGTATACCAACAAAGACCTTCTGCCATTATGCTGGCAAAGAAGAGTTCGCAACTGTAGTTGAGCGTAAGGAACAGGTTGTTAACCAATTGCGAAATGGTGTGGCATTCCTGTTGAAGAATCCCAATATCACTATTGTTGAAGGAAAAGCTTCGTTGAAGGATGCTAATACTGTTGTGGTGGGGGATTTTGAGTATCAAGCCAAGAATATCATCATAGCAACAGGCTCTTCACCAGCCAGTTTACCTATTCCTGGAGCAGACTCAGAGATGGTATTAACGTCTACTGATGTACTTAATCTGAAAGAGCTTCCAGAAAGCATCTGTGTGATTGGTGGTGGTGTGATAGGGTTGGAGATGGCTTGCTATCTGAGAAAGTTTGGTATAGAGGTAACGGTACTGGAATATGCGCCAAATATCCTTCCGAACTTTGATGAAGACATATCAAAGCGCCTGAAACAGATGCTTATCCGCCAGGGCATACGAATAGAGACATCTGCACAAGTGACAGCTATTGATGACGAAGGTGTTGTCTCGTTCGAGAAGAAAGACCAAAAGTATGAGGTGGCTTGTGACAAGGTGCTGATGGCTGTGGGTCGTAAGCCAAATACCGAAGGTCTGAACTTGGAAGCCTTAGGAATCAACTATGATAAGAAAGGTATCAAGGTCAATGAGAATATGCTGACATCAGTACCGAGCATCTATGCTATAGGTGATGCAAACGGCCAAATGATGCTGGCTCATGTAGCCTCTTTTCAAGGCTATAGGGCTTTGAACCATATCAAGGGTAAAACAGACCAAATTCGTTTTGACCTTATCCCTTCTGCAGTATTCACTACCCCAGAAGTTGCTTCTGTTGGTTTGACCGAAACACAATGTGATGATAAGGAATTGGATTACAGGACGATTAAGGTACCTTATAGCTCTGTTGGAAAAGCAGTAGCAATGGGAGAAACCGATGGGTTCTGTAAACTAATCATAGACAACGAGAACAATACCATTCTGGGATGTCATATCATGGGCAGCCATGCATCTGACTTGATTCAGGAAGTTGTAACCATGATGAATCTGGGCGTGACTTTGGATAGAGCAAAGGACATCATCCATGCACATCCGACATTAAGCGAAATCATTCAAATTACAATTAATGCGTAAACAATAATAGTAATAATCAAAAATAGAAAGAACATGGAATTTAAAGACTTAATTATTCCGACAATCAATGTCAATGACACCAAGGTGACTATCAGTGACATTCGCAAAGAGAATCTGGAGTACATCGAAGAAGGAGAGGTGCTCTATAGTGTTGAAACATCCAAAGCTACGGAAGAATATAAGGCAGATTTTGCAGGATATGTAGTACTCTTTGTTGAAGATATGGATGAGGTGGAAGTAGGTAAGAGTGCCGGCATGATCTTCAAGAGTCTGGATGATGCCAAGGCAAAGCTTGCAGAGGTAGAAGATACTAAAGCCAAGGCTAAGAAACTGGCCTCCGTAAATGCATCTAAGAAAGCCATTGCTTATGCAGAGGAGAAGGGTGTAGATATTACCCTGATTCAGAAAGATGGTATTATCAAAACACAGGATATTGACGAGTGGATTGCTAATCACAAGTAATAGAAAGGAAGAATATGAATATCAGTACAGTAAAAGGCGTACGGATTGAGGCGATATGCGGATACGTGCCTGAGAATAAAGTAGACAACCTCGAGTTTGCCAAGAGCCACTTTGAGGAGGATATGTCATCCACCCTCAAGGCTTTGGGCGTTTTGGAGCGTCATGTGGCTGTTAAAGAAGAGACTACATCCATGGACTTCTGTGTGGCCGCTGCAGAGAAAATCTTTGCAGAAGGTGGCGTGAAGAAAGAGGATATTGGTGCAGTCATTTTTGTCACTTTGACACCTGACTGCCTGATGCCTAACAACTCCACCTATGCCCAGCACCTGTTGGGTTTGGGTAAGGATGTCGCTACATTGGATATCAACCATGCCTGCCCGGGTTATGTGTTTGGTTTGTGGAATGCAGCCCTGATTGCCCAGAATATGCAGAAGAAAGTCCTGCTGCTGGATGGTGATATCAATAGCAAGTATGTCTCTCAGTGGGATAAGAGTACCGCTCTGCTCTTTGGTGATGCAGGAACTGCTACGGTTGTAACTCCTGATGCAAGTGCTCCAGATTGGCACTTTACCTTTATGAGTGATGGTAGCAACCGAGATGCAATTACCGTCAAGTTGGGTATGCGTTATCCTCTGAAGAAAGAGTATCTGGATTATCAGGTATGGGAAGATGGTGGCAAGCGCAGGTTCATTGATATGTATATGAACGGCCGTGCTGTGTTCGACTATGTGGTGGATGTGGTTCCCGAAATTGCCAATGCCTTTATGGAAGAGTTGGAGACCAGTGGTGAAGAGTATGACAAACTCGTGCTTCATCAAGCCAACCACTTCATGCTGAAGAAACTTGCTAAGGCCATAGGTTTTGACCATAAGACCCAGATGCCAGTGTGCATGAATAAATATGGTAATACCAGTTCTGTGTCTATCCCTTTGACCATTTCTTCCGAGTTGCAGGAAGGTGCTGACCATATCTTTATGATAGGTATGGGTGCTGGCCTGGCTTCTGGTATTGCAGATTTGAGTTTGAAGGGAGCGAAGGTGCTGGGGGTAATTGAGAAAGAATTGTAAAACATTTATTATGGCGAATAGAATATATCTCTGTCTTGCCCACATGAGCGATGAGGGCCTTGAACAGAAATACATTAAAGAGGCTTTTGATACCAATTGGGTCGTTCCTCTTGGTCCAAACGTGAATGGATTCGAGAAGGATTTGGAAGAATTCTGCGGTCAAAACAAGCGAGTGGTAGCCCTTTCTGCAGGTACAGCAGCAGTACACCTGGCACTGATTGCCTGTGGCGTAGGCCCAGGCGATGAGGTGTGTGTGCAGAGTTTTACTTTCTGTGCTTCTTCACATCCGATAACCTATCTGGGAGCAACCCCTGTGTTTATTGATTCCGAAAAGGACACTTGGAACATGGATCCGGAACTTCTGGAAGAAGCCATCAAGGATCGTATTGCCAAGACCGGCAAAAAGCCCAAGGCTATTGTGCCGGTGGCACTTTACGGTATGCCGTACAAGATTGACCGCATCATGGAGATTGCCAATAAGTACGACATCCCTGTGGTTGAGGATGCTGCTGAAGGATTTGGTTCTAAGTTTAACGGTCAGGTGCTTGGTACCTTTGGTAAATATGGCGTGCTCTCCTTCAACGGCAACAAAATGATTACCACCTCTGGTGGTGGAGCCTTGATAACCAACAACGATGATGAGTGGCGCGAGATCATGATGTACGCCACCCAGTATCGTGAGAGCTATCCGTACTACCAGCACGAGAAGATAGGCTACAACTACCGAATGTCAAACATTTGTGCCGGTATAGGCCGTGGACAGATGACAATTGTAAACGAGCATATTGCTCACCACAAGCATGTTCAAAAACTTTATGAAGAGTTGCTGAAAGATGTTCCAGGAATCAAGGTACATTCACAACCTTCAACGGGAGAATTTGACTCTAACTACTGGCTTTGCACTATTGCCCTAGACCCGGATTTAAAGATTAAAGGCCAGGAGAATGCATATAAGACTATCGTGCAGGGTGCGGTAGGTGGGGCTGCTGGTGTGATTCATGTAGCAGATAGCGCAACCACGGATTGCCAACCTAATGACAATGTAGAGGCTCTTCGCATATTTATGGATCAAGCTGGTATTGAGGCCCGTCCCGTATGGAAGCCCATGCACAAGCAGCCAGTTTATAAAGACGCTCCTGCATACGTGAATGGTGTTTCTGAGGCAATCTTCAAGATTGGAATGTGCTTGCCTGCAGGACCATATGTGACGGATGATGACGTAAAATACATAGTAGAGACGATAAAAGATGCCATCAACGGCTAATCAAGATACTTTTCTTTCGCTGGTTCGTTTAGGAATAGGACATCCGAGAGCCCTAATCGCTGAAGTTGTTGACTGGCAAATCATTAAAGAACTTGCGGAAAAGCAAGGTCTTTCTGCCATTGTGGTTGATGGTATAGAATGCTTGCCAGTAGAAAAAAGACCTCCCAAAGTGTTGTTGTTAGAATGGATAGGAACTGTTTTGCAGGCGTATGAGTATAGGTATGAATTATATCAAAAAGCAATTGCAGAATTAGCGACCTTCTATAATAGCCATGGCTACAAAATGATGGTCTTAAAGGGCTATGCGTGCTCGTTGGACTGGCCAAAACCAGAGCATAGACCCTGTGGTGATATAGATATTTGGCAGTTTGGACAGCAGAAAGAAGCAGATGAGACCCTTCGGCATGTTCTAGGGCCAGACTTTAAAATAGACAATTCTCATCATCACCATACCGTTTTCGAATGGAAAGGCTTTACAATAGAGAATCATTATGATTTTGTCAACGTTCATGCGGAAAAATCGAGCAAGGAGTTAGAAAAGATATTCAAACAGCTGGGTACGGATGATTCTCACTATGTTGAAGTATATGGAGAGAGAGTATATTTGCCAACTCCAAATCTTCATGCGTTATTCTTAATACGACATATGGTGGGGCATTTTGCAGCTGCAGAAATTTCATTGAGGCAAGTGTTGGACTGGGCTTTCTTCGTTCAGAAATATACAAACGAGATTGACTGGGCTTGGCTTGATGAAATGCTTCACAATTTCCATATGAAGGACTTTGTAAACTGTATTAATGGGATTTGTGTGGAGGATTTGGGCTTTTCTCCAATAATTTTCAACCATGTACAATTTAAATCGGACTTGAAAGAAAGAGTTTTATCTGATATATTGTCGCCTGAATTTTCGGCAGCAGAGCCCCGTGCTTTGCCTAAGAGGTTGATATATAAATACCGTCGCTGGCAAGGTAATGCATGGAAGCAAAAACTCTGCTATAATGAAAGCCGTTGGTCATTGTTCCGTACTGGAATATGGGCAAAATTAATAAAACCTGCCTCAATATAATTATTTAGCAACAGAAAATGGACGCGCTTAAAGCAAAGTCTAAAGACATACTGTTCTGTTAAATGTCATAAATGGCAAGTGAGGACTGCTTGAAGTTTAAAAAGTTCAAATACAGTAAAGAAGTTGTAACTTGTGTTCTATGAATGCGCTATTCAAATACTATCTTACGGAGTTGTATAACGATGTGCCGCCTGGTGTTTATGAAGGATTACTGTCGGTGTTTTGTTTGGGGGCAGTAGTATTATTTGCAATTAATGGTTTTAAGAAAGGTTGGAGATATGTATCGGGACTGCTGTTGGCTGAGTATATTACTTTGCTATTTTGTTCTATGGTATTGTTTCGACCGGTTACTGAAATTGCAGAGTATAACTTCAAACCGTTATGGAGTTATATCGCTATTCATCGGGGGCAAGTGGAATTAATTCCTGAGAACATCATGAATGTTGTAGCGTTTGTGCCATTGGGCTTACTTGCAGGAATGACGTTTGCCAAGATTAAATGGTGGCAGGTGCTACTATTCGGATGCAGTGTCTCGATATTAATTGAATCTTTGCAGTTCTTGTTAAAACGTGGTTTTTCAGAATTTGATGATGTGCTTCATAATACAATAGGCTGTTTGGTGGGATTTATGTTAGTGTCGATTATAAAAGGGATTTGGCAATTCTGCAGTTACGTGTTTATTCCACAAAGAAGGCCGAAGGATTACTACAATCTATGACGCAAGAAGAAAGATGGATGCTTCGTTATCAAGAGGTGAAAACATTCATTGAAAAGAATAATAGGAATCCTTCCAAGTACTATCCGGAAGAAAAGTTGATGGTTCACTTCTTGAAACGAGGTCGGAAACTGATAAACGCTGGGGAGTTACAAGAAACGAGACTTGGGTTGTTTAAGGAGCTGCTTACTCTGTGTGAGCAATACAAGCATATAAACCAATATCTGTAATGCGAGGGTTAAGAATTGTATTTTTCAAACCCAAACAAAAGAATCCGCAAAATTGGTAGGGCCTAATTGGACAGATCCTCCTACCTTTGCACCATCATTGCAAAGATAACCAATCAATTAGGCGTATGAAGAAAGCATATCAATCTCCTAAAATGGAGATAATTGAATTGAGGACAGAACAAGGTGTTTTAACGACATCGAGTTTTGACGGTAATCCCGTGCCGGATGCACAGGAAGGTGATACCACAGGCTGGGGTATTTGGAACTAAAAGCAAAGGAGGACAGAACAATGAAAACAAGATTTTTACTTTTGCTGGCTGCAACTTTTGCTTTTTCGGTTGTGAGAAAATCCAGGATGATAATCTGGAGAATGTTGACGACACAACCACACCTACCAATGTGGAAATATCAGTATCTCCTTTAACCACAAGGGCGACCATCAGTGACTCGGGTTTGGGTGCTGCATCTTTTGCCTGGGAAACAGGAGATGAAATAGGTGTTGTGGCTGGTGGACAATTGGTACGTTTCACTCTAAGCAAGATAAATGGTGACGGCTCTGCTGTCTTTTCCGCTACCTTACCTCCGAGTGTTACGGTGGAGAATAATGCTGATATAGCATATCCGTATGTGGCAGAGGATTATACCGGTGGAGTGTTTGCGCTATCATATCCAACGGAATATACGGCAACTGCATCAAACTCTTTCCGCCATCGTTGGGCTGGTAAGCTCACACAAGATGGGGAGGGTAAGTTCCACGCTAATCTGCAACACCAAACAGGCATTTTGAGAGCGAGAACGGGGGGGACGGGTACCTGTTTCACGAATAATATGAGTCAGCAATAATCAATAGTTGAGAATGCCAAGGCAGGCGAGACAAGCATCAGGAACTGGTATATATCATGTGATGATGCGTGGTATAAATCACCAGAACATTTTTGAGGAGCAGGAGGACTATTA
>JAEEOD010000125.1 GCA_016284115.1 Bacteroidaceae bacterium | reverse complement strand
CGCCAGTTTCATCCCATATTTCTTTGATACGTTTTGCCACATACTCATCAGGAAGTCCTATAACAGCCCCCATTCCAGTAGGATACTTCTCACAAGCTTTCTGGCCAATGACAGCTCGGTTCAGCACCAGGTTCAGACCATCTTCGTATGATAAAACCCCTGCTACAACCAAAGCGGCAAACTCACCGAGTGAGTGTCCCGCCACCACATCAGGTTTCACATCATCTTGACACAATGCCAAGATGGTTTCATACACAAACACTGACGGCTGAGTATTTTTTGTCTCCATCAACTCGTCTTCAGTGCCGTGAAACATCACGTCTGTTATTTTGTAACCAAGAAAATCATTGGCGCGTTCAAATAACTCTTTAGCTTTTGAGAACTGAGCATATAAATCACTACCCATTCCTTCTTTTTGGCAGCCTTGGCCTGGAAAAATAAATGCTTTACTCATTTGTTTCTTGAAAATTTGACACTTTGAATAAATTTACGTGTCAAAATATCGAAATTATATAAATCCTTAGTCCTATAATCATTAAAATCCGGTCTTAATATCGCAAAGTCTAATACGTTATAAAACCTACCATTTTGATATATAGAGTCTTTATGTTCGCCCTCCCTTTTGAATCCTAGCGCAAAAAGCAAATGCGGCGAAACTTGGTGCTCGGATAGACAAGAGCAATATAGTCTATGAATATTCAAAGTATTGAAAGCATATTCCATAGAAAGTAGCATCGCTTCGAACATTGCAGTTCCATCTCTATATGAAGGGTCACCAATAACTATTCCATGTTGACATGCTGCTTTATTATCTTTGTCAATCTCGGACAAACTTGCCCAGCCGATGATTCGTTTATCTTCATCATTTGTGCATATCGCCCAAAATTTGTAATTATCATGTTCGCCCATACATCCATGTACCCACTTTGTAGCTTCTTCGTATGTAAATGGATGAAATTGGCCTACTATCATGCTATTGAGTTTAGCATCATTTTTGCAATGATAGATAAAGTCAATATCTCTTTCTTCAAAATCTCTAAATAATACAGTTGAATCCATTTATATTATCGTTTAATTATTTCAATTATTCTATTCATTTCGCCTTTACCATACCTTTGATCGACAGGTAACGGCTGCATCTGGTACGCCAAAAGATAGTCTATATCATCTTTTGAAGTCCAATCTAATACATTTGGCCAATAACGGGCAACGAAAATCTTATTCTCTATCAGCTTTTCACGAAACCCATCTACAGGTACGAGATAAGGATACACCATCGGTACTGCATCATCCTCTAGCTTTAATTCAAGGTTATTCTCTTTGCCAAGAGCCTTTTCTATCATCTGATAGTTAGCTCTACGACGTTGTGCTGCGGCCTCATAATCTATTCCCATCATCATCCGCAGGGTCAACTTGGACATCTTGCGAATAGGCTGATTATCCAGTCCATCATCCACTCGTCTGAAGTCCTTAAAACCTTCTTCAGCAGAAAGATCAATACGTTTCACAAGATGCGCTACTCGGTCGTAAGAATAATCTTGCTCTATCTCTTCATCAAGTTCTTTATCACAGTAGAGATAGGCTCCATCAGGTACGCCAAAGAACTTGCGGCAGGTATAGAAGGTATCAATGCCCGGAATGGGCTTGGCATAAAATGCCTGGGTGTTGTCAATAATGATGCGGGAACCGACCTTCTCTGCCAATTGCTCCACATAGCGTTGCTTCAATCCAAAGTAGTTGGTGTAAAGCAGAGCCTCGCCTTCTTTGAGCGTAAAGCGGTCTCTAATCTCAAAATGAATATCTATATGATAGAATTCATACGAGATACCCAGCTTATTAATGGGTTCCATCACTGCCTCACAGGTATAATAAGGCACAAACACCTTCTTATACCCTCGTACCCGCAGGATATACTCCAGGCAATTGCGTCCAGTATTAAGCCGGATGGCATTCTTGTGATACTCCTCGCGTTGAGGTAGCTCTAATGAGAAATAGCCGCCTATTGCTTCCATTACTTTACAACTACTTTCAGCCAGCTTCTCTGGTTTGTGATAGCCTTTTCAAGCTCTTCTGCCGTTTGGAACTTCAGAACTAATGTTCCAATGGCATTATTAGCACCTTCGAATGATTCCACTTTATCACCTTTCTCAACCCAGAGATCTTCTTCAAATACCTCTGCGGGTAAGTCCTTGCTTATCTCCAGATGGTCAAACACTCCATCTTTATCTGCATGGAGAATAATCTCTGCCCAATGACCATTATAAGGTTTCTGCTCAATTGGGTCTAATATAGGATCGCCCACCATTGCACGGGTAATAGCTGTAATCATGTCCACTCCTGTTGCATATCGAAGCATCTCACAGAGCCTGTTTCCACCACCACGAGGTGTTAATTCCATAATGTAAGGTTTGCCGTTAGGCGCTACACGAACCTCAATGTTATAAACACATGTCTTCAAGTTTAGCAAGGTGATCAGTCTCTGTATCTCTGAAGTAAGATACTCTTCCTGTTCCTTAGTAAAAGTAGAAGGCCAGCTATAAGCCGCTGGTGTATAAGGATTAGTTGCCTCCGCATCAAAACGCTGAGCACAGAAACTAACAAATTTCAGTTTGCCATCTTCTGAGAAACTATCGGTATCAGAAGAGCAGCCTTGCTTGTCAATAAACTCCTCAACAATGATATGACCAGAAATGCTATGCTCCATCGCATACTCCAAAGCTGGCTTCAAGTCCTCTGCTTTATCAACTCTGGTCACACCTTTACTGCCTGCCGCATCTGTAGGTTTTACAATCACGGGCCAAGGATACCAATAGGTTTCCTGCATAGCAGCCTCTACACTATCAAAGCCCTTTGCTTGAGGCACATTGAAACCATTCTTAGCCAAGAAAGCACGGAACTTATCTTTGTTTTGGAGAATTTCTACACTCTCAAATGGGCCAAATGATGGTAAGCCCATTTTGTTCTGTACGTAGCTTGCAGCTACAACACCAGGATCACAGGCAAATGACATAATACCATCAATCTGGAGACGTTGAGCCTCTTTCAGAACAGCCTCCTTATCAATGATACTGACGTTACAATACTCATCGCTCCACTTATGAGCAATGTTGTTAGGCAGATAGTCTGCCGTAATGACATAATAGCCCTGCTTATGGGCTGCATCTATCACAGGTTTAAGGTAGCGCAAGCCACCAAGGAGCATTAACTTTTTCTGCGCCATTATTTCACTATCAAACTTAATATACGATCCATATCTCCCTCACTCAGCTCATGGTGCATAGGCAAGCAAATAACCTCGTTAGCAATCTTAGTTGCAACAGGCAGATTATCAGGAGCTGCACTTGGAAGACCACGATAGGTGCTGAAAGTACTAATCAGAGGATAGAAGTATCTACGCCCCAGTACATTCTGTTCTCGCATTTCAAAGTATAGCTGGTCACGGGTCTTGCCGTATTCCTCTGCATTGATAAAGATGGGGAAATAGCTATAGTTATGTCGCACACCAGGCATATCGTCAAAGAAACGGATTCCAGAGACATTACGTAGTGCGTCACGGTACTTCTGTGCGACCTTCTGGCGATTGGCGATAGCTTGATCAACTTGTTTCAGATTCAGCAGGCCGTAAGCACTACGAACCTCGTCAACCTTACTGTTGATACCAGGGGCAACAACTTCTGTCTCTCCAGCAAATCCGAAGTTCTTCAAGTAGTCAATACGCTTTTTGGTAGTCTCATCATGCATCACAAGCGCACCACCTTCAAGGGTGTTATATACCTTAGTGGCATGGAAGCTCAGTGTACTCATGTCACCAGCATTCAGCACGCTATCTCCATCCACCTCAACACCAAACGCGTGAGCCGCATCGTAGATTACCTTCAGACCATACTTATCTGCAATCTCCTGAATACGTTTCATCTTTACCGGCTTGCCATAACAGTGGACTGGCATAATTGCGGTGGTCTTGGGGGTAATGGCGGCCTCAATCTTATCAGGATCAATGCCACAAGTCTCTTCCTCAATGTCCACAAACACAGGGCGACAACCATTCCACCAAATACTATGGGTTGTAGCAACAAAACTATAAGGAGTAGTGATTACTTCACCTGTAATACGTAAAGCCTGCAATGCAGTGAGAAGTGGCAAAGTTCCATTGGTAAACAAACTGATATATGGTACTTTCAAATACTCACATAAAGCCTGTTCCAACTGCTTGTGAAACTGCCCCATGTTGGTAATC
>JAEEOD010000124.1 GCA_016284115.1 Bacteroidaceae bacterium | reverse complement strand
AGACGAACTTAATAGCTTAGTGGAACAACTGCCTGAGATTAATGGTTTTGTCTGTAATGCGGGCGTGATGAAATTGGTTTTGACCCAGTTCATAACTGAAGAAGAACTGACTCGTATTCAGAAAATCAATCTCAATGCTCCAATCCTTCTAACGAGAGCAATACTGAAAAAGAAAAAGATCAAGAAAGGCGGTTCGATAGTCTTTACTGCTTCTGCAGCTGGTGTTTACAGAGTCTCAGCTGGCAATGCCATTTATGCCACTACCAAATGTGGTATTGATGCATTCATGCGTACGGTTGCTTTGGAATATGGACCAAAGGGAATTCGTTGCAACAGTGTGAACCCTGGCATGGTAGAGACAGCTTTAATAGGTGGCTTTACAGAAGAACAAAAAGAAAAGGAGATGCAAAACTATCCCCTGAGACGATTTGCTAAACCAGAAGACATCGCTTTGGGTATTGCTTATCTCTTGTCTGATGCCTCTTCTTTCGTAACTGGAACCGCCTTGAAAATTGACGGAGGAATGACCTTAAGTTAAGAATGAGTATGAACTTGTTAGAGAACAAAGTATGCCTTATTACAGGTGCAGGTCGTGGTATAGGCAAGGTGATAGCCGAACAGTTCATCGCTGATGGCGCTATTGTTTATGTCAACGACTTACAAGAGCCTGAAATAGAAGGAGCCAAACCCATTTGCTTTGATGTGACAGATTCAGCAGCTCTTAAGGCTGGTCTGATGCAAGTCTATAGGGCAGAAGGTCGTATTGACTGCATTGTAAATAATGCTGCTATTATTCAAAACCAGAAGTTGGGCATGGTAACAAAGCAACTTCTCGAAAAGATGTATGCCGTGAACGTGTTTGCCGTTATTGATATGATTCAGATAGCATCACGATTGATGGCACGTACAGGCGGTGGCTGCTTTGTAAACATGGCTTCTGTAACAGGCGTAGTAGGATCACCAGGACAGGTGGCGTACTCATCCACCAAAGGGGCTGTGATTACCATTACCAAGTCTGCTGCCAAGGAGCTGGCACCGATGAATATCCGCGTGAATGCTGTTGCTCCTGGAATAGTAAGAACGGAGCGTTTCGAGGAATTGTATGAAGCCTCAGGCGACAAAATCAACGAGCGCATAGAAAAGATTGCTTTAGGCCGTCTTGGAACCCCGCAGGATATTGCAAATGCTGTAGCTTTTCTAGCATCTGACAGAGCCTCTTATATCAGTGGTCAGATACTTGGAGTTGATGGCTGCGCAACTATATAGGTTTGCGATTAAAGGCTTGTGATTACGAAATCTCCATAAAACCATTATCTTTTCAAAAAGTATTCTTTACTCCATAGAAAGATTCTCAACCGAAAATTTGGCGGTTCCGCTAAAAAGATGTAACTTTGCAGCGACATGCTAGGTTTTGAGATATGGCTACAACAATGCACAATACAATGAGTCCAAAAGGGGTGTCCACACTGGACGTTCTATGGGCTTTCTATCTTTCACAGCCAAAACAGGTAAAGAAGGCCTTCCGCGCCAGATTGGAAAATCAGGATAAGGCTGAGAATGAAAAGATGGGCCAGTCTGCCCAGTGGAAGGTTGACCTTAAAGAAATCCGTTCGCTGAAAGTTGGTTGGGATGATGAAAATGCCCCTCGCATAAATCGCGACGCCATATCACACGTTGACAGTTTCGTCAAGACACTTGCAGATGCCGTTTCACAGAACATCCGCCTCTTTCCTACTTATTTAGGAGGTGTCATGCTGAGAATAGAGACAGGAAAGGGGCGCATCAAGTGCGAATTTGGAGACAAGCAGTTGTCTTATTTTGTCAAGCGTAAAGGCCGGGACACAGAGCACCATTCTTTCGAGGACATTAACAGTGAGACGATATCAGTTTTGAAATCTAATATTGAAAGCATCGCCTAATGGAGTTCTCCGACCATTATAAAGCTGACTGCGTCAATTCCAGCGAAAGACTGGCGAGGATTGTTTTGTCACCACGGGACCTTGACCCTGTGACTAATTATCCCAAAGACACGTTCATCGGTCTCAGGCAGGATGAGACGGGTATCTCTTTCCTGCGTTTTGACTTGATGGGCGAAGAAGCCTTCCGCCGGAGTGGAATTGAACGTGCAGCTCTTTACAATGGGAAGTCAAAGAAGAAACACTATGCCTTTGCAGGGTGGATGGAAGGAGTTGCTTCTGAGATAAAAGCATTGGCACCAGGTGAGATACAGATAACAGTCAATAGCCCTTCCGAAAGACCAGAACATGTCAATGTGGAGTTTTTGATGGACGGTGAGGTGGTGAAAGGCATCGTCACTGACGCCAGGGTGCTTGATGTTATTGATGAGCTATACCATTATCTGAAATACGTCAAGGTGTAACTAACGAATACTTTCTGTTTCTTGTTCCCTATGATTTAGTGTCGTAGGCTTGTTGTTCATGTACAAATAAGAGAAAAAACAAAGTGTTTTTAGATTTAGATAAAAAAGGGCGGCAAAGTATTGCTGCCATAGACGATAGTGGCCGTTCTGTGACTTACGGGGATATTTGTGACTTCTCACAGGAGTTTGCAAAGCACCTCCCCAAGCGGTCATTGATATTCCTCCTTGCGAAGAACCGCATAGGCTCCCTGTTGGGATATACCGCTGCACTGAGTAATCGTATCGTTCCGTTAATCATCAGTGCAAACACAGAAGAAGGACTTTATAATCATCTGTATGATTTGTATCTGCCTGAATATCTGTGGATGCCGGAATCCAAGGCAGAGGGGAAAGAAGTCCTCTTTTCTGCTTGGGATTATTGTTTGGTAAAGACGGGGAACCCGCCAACCCCGATGTATGAAGAACTTTCCTTGTTGCTGCCCACCAGTGGCTCAACGGGTAGTCCCAAGTTGGTGCGCCATAGCTACCGAAACATTGAGGCCAATGCTGACAATGTGCGTAGGCTGTTTAAAATGGATGGTACAGAAAAGGCTATGGCTATCCTGCCTATGCATTACACGATGGGCCTTTCTGTGATTGCATCCCATCTGCTGGCTGGGGCTACACTGCTACTCAGTGGACGCTCTTTGTTGGATAAAGGCTTCTGGGCAACGCTGAAAGAGGCAACTAGCTTTACTGGTGTCCCATACAGCTATGAGATATTGTCCAAGATGCGCTTCACCCGTATGGACTTGCCCAACCTGAAGGTAATCACCCAAGGCGGTGGCAAACTTACTGAGACAATGTGGAACACTTTGGCGCACTATGCTCAGGATAATGGTAAGCAGTTCATTGCCACATACGGCCAGTCTGAATGTACCGCCCGTATGGCCTACCTTCCAGCCGAACTTGCTACCACAAAGGTATGCAGCATAGGTATAGCTGAACCAGGTGGGCAGTTGTCCATTGTGGATGATAATGGCAACGAGACTTTCGAAGGTGAGGCACAAGGCGAGATGGTCTATCGTGGAGAAAACGTCACATTAGGCTATGCCACTTGTTGTGAAGACCTTTTGAAGGGTGACGAAAACCATGGCGTGATGCATACGGGCGACTTGGCTCGACGTGATGCAGATGGCTGCTATTATATCATTGGACGACTGAAACGCTTCCTTAAGATATTCGGACTCCGTATTGGTCTGGATGAGGTGGAACGGATGGTTAAGTCGGAATTCAAAACCGACTGCTACTGCAAAGGTGACGATGAAAAGCTAATTGTTTTGGTAACAGACTCCAAGTTGCAGGATGTTCTGCCCGCATTTATTGAAGATAAGACGCATCTGTTCCATCAGAAAATAGAAGTACGTATAGTAGATGCCATTCTGAGAAACGAAGCAGGAAAAGTGATAAGTCAGTAGTTATTAATATGAACGGCAACAAGAAAGTGATTCTCCACCTCATTTTTGATGGGATACTATTTGATCAAGTATATCCTCGTTTTGAAATAATGGAAAACTATGAGAACAGGTTTCTGTTCGGTAGTCTTAATACTGATGAGGAAATAAAATATATCAAAAATACTGAAAAACTGATTCGCGTAGATTCGTTAGATGAATGGGGAAATATAGTTTCAGACTCTCAAGTGGATGTTATCTATATGCATGGTTTGTGGCCAGATTACTTAAAGGCAATAGATTATATTCGTGACAATGTGGTAGTCATGTGGTGGTGTTATGGTATGGAAATTTACGAGAACTGTTTCGGACTTCCACCGCTAATGGGATTAAACATTTATAAGCCGAAGACATGTGAATTTCTTGAATCATTTGGAGGTTATCGTTCTAAGATGAAATTAAACCTTCTTT
>JAEEOD010000123.1 GCA_016284115.1 Bacteroidaceae bacterium | reverse complement strand
TTGATAGGTTCCCATAGGGAATACAAAATCAGACTTGTTTTTATCACCTTTGAGAGCCAGCTGATATACTTGCTTTTGAGGATCAAGGCGCAGAATAAAGTCTGGCTTAGTGTCTGGCTGTTTTTCAAAAAACTCATTAAAAAAACGTGTAAAGAGAAAATCTGTCAGCCAAAAATGGGCCATATACTCCGTTGGGCCAGCATGCCAGCGTATGGTAATGCGAAAGGGTTTACCGGCAGTATGGTACTTCAGTTGATTTTCATCACCACGAATATGATTAAAAGAACCATCTGCTCGTTGATCCTCCACGCTGTCAATGTCTAAATCGTCATAAAAAGGATCATCATCTTCATATTCTACCCATGACATACTATCCCAGTCCCAATGTTCCTCCAAAGCTACATAGCGGTAGGAGAACTGACGCATATTGTCCTCTAGTTCTTTTTTGCTGATAATTTCTGATTCTCCTGTTTTACGAAAACCTCCATAGTAAATCTGTTCCAATTCGTTTAGTTCAACCTCTACTGCACGAAACTGATGGAGGAGTACAGAACAGGTGCGCCCCCTCAACCATATGGCAATAACTCCAAAAGGAGCAGTTCCCACTACGTAGTCTTTGAATGGATCATTCGGGTGCTCTTGTTGCTGCTTCTGCCATAATTCTGTAGCGAGAGCATCGTCAAGAGGGGTGTCAATAGCATAGCATCGGCCGTCATTTTTTGTTATGTAACGGAGAGTCAAACGATTGGGCATGGGCCATTCCTCATCAGTCATGACATCGAGGTTTTTCACATAGCCCCAGCCGTCATTGCAGGTACTGGCCACAAGTGACAATCCTTCGTCTAAAGGATCTTTTTTCTTAGGCTCACCCTCATAGTGTAGCTTGCCGTGTATCATCACGATAGAGCAGAATTCTATTTTGGAGTTAAAGGGACGATAGCTGAAGGTTGTCATTTCTTTTTCTTTTTATTCTTTTTTTTGTCATTGCCAGTATCGTAGTTATGCTTGTCTCTTTGGCTTACTTGGTATCCTAATTCTTGCTGTGATGCCTCAGCTTCAACTTCAGCTTGGAATCTTAGATACTCATCATAATTCGCTTCTATAGCTGCATTATATGCCTCTTCTTCTGCAATGTCATGTTCAGGTTTTGGCGGTGGTCCATATAATTGGTCGTGTAATTGTTGCGCATTGTTTTGGTTGTTTGTAATTCTCTCGTTTTCTGAGGCTATCATAATGCCAAGAGGAGAATCATCGGGTGCTATATCGTCTTGTACAATAGTGTATGGGTGATTGATGGTCCAAGCATTATCCTCTGCTTCCTCCCATTTTTTATATGCTTCATCCGCCTCAGAAGCTGAATCATAAGCGTTAAAGATACTACTAGTTTGACCTGCGTCTATTGCATTTTGAGCAGCTTTCTTGCGCTGGTCAGCATTTACCATAGCTTCCCATGCTGCATCTTTTTCTTCGAGGCTTCCACCATTTTTATAGGCATCACCATATGCCTTCTTAGCTTTCTCATAATCTTCTTCTGCCTGTTTCAATTCGGCTTTGGCATCTAACTGTGGCTTTTCTGGTATGGGGCCAGGAGCAGGCATGTCGAAGTTTGGCTCAGCGATTCCTAATTCTTTTCGCATTTTTTGCGATTGTTCCTTAGTTCTATCTAGCTCTTTCTTTGCTGCTTCCTTCTCTTCTGGACTATTAGCATTCTGAAATGCTTGTTGGGCCTGAAATTCTTCATTCTGAGCTCTTGTATACTCTTCAAAAAGTTCCGCTTTTTTCTTTTGCTCTAAAAGCTGTTCGTCTGTAGCAGCTTCTCCACCTTCACCTTTCAACCACATGATGCCATTATATCCTATACCGACACCTCTAACCCATATATCACCTAGCAAACCACAAATATCAGAAAAAGACGATAGATTCTGTATAGCATTAATGTAATGAGGATTGATAATCTTTTCAAAGGCAGTACCTATACTATCTTCTCCAGTAGCAAGTCGAATGGCCGTTAGGGTAGATTCACTTCCTTCTGAAGAATTAATTACTATATTTAATTCTGTATTTAAATCAGGAACAGGTTCACCTGTAAAACTGGCATTTGGATCCCCTTTGGCACTATCGAAGGCATTATTGAGATTATCTGTTGTCGCATCAATGACCTCGTCCTTTGTGGGTGGTTGTTGAAAACCCTCAATTTGTTTGGGCTTCTGAATAGTATCAAAAGCCTCGTCAAGGTTATCTATGGTCGCGTCAATAGCTTTGTCTCCTTCAGCAATCTGACTAGGAGTTGCTCCTTTGGTTGTATGCCTAGGTTTGGTGATATCATGAAAAGCTCCATCAAGATTATCTATTGTTGTATTAAGAACATTGTTTCTTGTCGGTTTTTGAATAGCAGTGAATGCATCGTCAAGGTTATCAATAGTAGCATCAACTGCTTTGTCTCCTTCACTTATCTGCCCTGGAGTAGCTCCTTTGCTTGCATGCCTTGGTTTGGTGATATCATGGAAAGCGCCATCAAGGTTGTCAATTGTCGCATTAAGAACCTCATTTTTTGTAGGTGGCTTCTTGATTGCATTGAAGGAATTGTCAAGATTGTTTATCGTCGCATCAAGGACTTCGCCTTTTGCGGGTGTCTTAGGCACATGTGGTTTCTGAATGGCATTAAAAGCGTCATCAAGGTTATTTATAATTGCGTCAAGGCCTTCCCTCTTATTTTTAGTTATAATATTAAATGCGGTATCAGCATTTGATAGTGTCGTTGTAGCTGCATGTCCTATTTCTCCAGCTGTTGAAGCAATCCTGATAGTTTTGAACACTGTTCCGAAATAGGGAATTAGTCCTGCAATGTCAAAGGCAATCCCGGCACCATTTAATGCCTTTGTTCCTAAAGAGTCGGACGATTTCCATTGATACATGGTTATTGCTATATCTACCAGGGCCAACCATGGGAAAGGAATACTTGCTACAGCGATTAATATCTGAACAGCTGCAACTTTTGAGTTCTTGATGGCTTCTTCTTTCGCTGCTACAGCATCTCTTTGTTTTTGGACATCATTCTCTTCGGATTCTGTCGCCCAATGCATCTGGCTCAGTTCATTGGCTAATGGGTAGTTGTTGTAATATTGCTTTCCTTCAAAGAAATATTCAGGTAGCAATAACCCGCGTCGGTTAAGACTTCTATAACCTTCTGTATCATATTTATCAGCATCTGAATAACGATAATCAGGAGAATTGTTAACAAGATACTGATAATCTTCTTTTAGCATTTCTTGTCTGATGTCTCCTTCGCCATTGTATGGGTCTCGTAGAATGGCGCTTATTTCTTTTGATCTTTTCTCTCTTCTTTGTTTGTTTGCTGCCAGACTTGCTTCCATGTCAGCCAGCGTCTTTTTCATCTCATCTAAATTTGGATTGACAATACTATTGTACCTTCCCTTAAGTTGTGACTCAGGCATCCATTCTCCTTCGTATTGTACATAAGGTTTGCCATCTCTTACATCTCTGTTTTTAGAATCCTTGTTTTTCCACTCGTCTAGTGCATTATTATACTTTTCCTCTTGTAATTTAGGGCCAAATTGAGTAGGTATACTATAATCGATTTTCTTTGGGATATCATTTATAAGATTTCCCATCTCCTCAACTCTCTGGCTCATGCCTTTTTTGTCTTCAACTTCGGACTTATATGGATCAAAGACACCGACATAGTCAACAATAAGTTTCCATCCGTCGCTTTGCACCCCTCTAAATGATAAGCGATATTCGTCCTGACCGATAATATAGCCGATAAAAGAGGAGTACACGTATGAATAAGCAGTAGAGTTCCCCAATAATTCCGAAAGAGCAAACATTAATTTTTCACACGGATGGTAGCCAATGATGATACAGTGTACTACACCATATAGACCATCTTTAGTCTTGTGTTTGAGGATTGCCTTGAGTTTGGAAATAGCAAATCCAAGATACACTTGTATTCTCTCGTTACCGATACTCGAGTCATTGAAGAATTCTGCCTTATTGCTGCTGCAGTCAACGAAAATCGTTTCGTCACCGTCAGCAGTGTAGCCAGAACCTTCAGGTTGTGACCATGCGAGATTTGTGACAGGCATTGTGGATACGTTGGCTCCTCTAGTGTCAACAAACTTCTCCCCCATCCAATCGCTAAAGGTAGACATCGAAATCGAAGAAAACATAATCTTTGCAGAGAAGTCTCCTCTTCTCTTGATTCTCTTTTTCTTCTCTTTTTTGGAATCCTTATGTGATTTTGCTCCTGGTCCTACTCCTGGTGGCATAACTAAACAATATTAGAATGGTGGATTATGTTAGATCAACAATCTGTCAATAATCTGGAAGGCGGTCAGAAATGAGTATTACTATTTTGAAATTGTTGCTTTGAATGTGTCGGCACTTAGTTTTTTCAATGCGTTTTGCTCCTGTTTTGAGGCATAGTGCATTTCTAGATCGCGCGTGATGGCAGCCATTTGGTCCTTTGTCCCCTTCTCATATGTAGCCTCGGCCTTTCGGCAGGTCTGTTCTTTCTGCTTAGTGATGTTTTCACGCTGGTGACGGTATTCCTGCTGTTGAGCCAGAGTGAGTTCATCCATCTGCTTCTTTGAGGGTGGCATTGTCTCGCGATAGAGTTGATTGACGTCACCTACGGCTTCGTTCTTTTTGTCGGTAGCATTTGCCAAAGCAGTCTCAGCCATCTTTTGTGCCTGAGTTGCCTTTGCAATATCGCCAGCTTGTGCATATTCTTTGGCAGCTTTCTCATAGGACTTGCTCATCATCTCCTGTTGCATGCCGGAGCCCTCTGCCTTCTTTACATCGTTTTTGTATTGTTGCTCCAGACTTCCATTTTTGCCATTTCCATTTCCACCGCCATTGATGCCTTGGGGGCTATTTCCATCACTTTGTTTGCTTGCACCTTCGCCATTACCATTACTGCCTTGGGCACTGCTGCCTCCACCTTGATTGCTGGTGCCTCCACTATTTTCACTACTGTCTTGATGGTTGCTGAATTCATCTTGACTACTAGAGGTGTCTCCACCACCTCCACCACCTCCGCCTGCTGCAGCGAAGTCGGCGCTCGTCAGAGGCAGACGAATGGGAGCAGGGAAATTGGGTTTGCCAATGGGAGGAAGAAATGGTATAGATGGCAATGGAACCTGCCCATCAAAATTGAAAGAAATCACTCCTAGCCACATACACATGTTACGACTATCGCTTGTCAAAG
>JAEEOD010000122.1 GCA_016284115.1 Bacteroidaceae bacterium | reverse complement strand
TACAGTGAGCTTGTTGAGTACGATGCCCTTGAATGTGATGATGTAGCCCAACAAGAAGATAAATACGAAACGCAGGGCCAGCAAGCGGTATATGCGCTGAGTCATTCCTGCCACCGAACTTGCGATTTCAATTGACTCGGCTATAACAACAAAGAGAATGATTAGCCAAATGCCTTTGACATGTCTGAAAATAAAAGCAATGGCTGGCAACAGAATGGCAAACTGCACGTAAATCCAGGGGTAATAGGAGCCGGGACCAATGCCTCCCCACAATATGGCATCGATTAGGAAATCTTTCACGCTGTTTTGATGAATCAGACATTTGTCAACCATGCTGAAGCTCAATATCACTGCCTCTGTCATCAGAAAAGGTTTGATAATCCGCTTCCATAGTTTTCCGTAGCTTACTGTAGCATGACCCACTCCTCTTTTATATGCGTGGAATACTTGTATCATCAAAAATACCGGTACAGCAGGATTACCCCACACTGCAAATAAGGTATAATGGCCTAACCATGAAGGAATGCAGTGTGTCAGGATGACAAGAACGATGCATACACCTTTTAGGTAATCAATGAAAGGGTCATAGCCATCACGTTTCAGCATTAATACGGAATTATTAGACAAAAGGCTCATTGGATTAGGGTTATGTTATTTTAGCCAAAAGACTGCGACTGATTTCCAGCCGATATACTTCAGATAGCCAGAACGCAATGCCCGCCAAAAGACTGAAGGCTTGTCTTTGAAGGCTATCTGATGGCCAGTATAGAACACCTTACTCAGTGTGTAGCGCAGATATTTGTGGATGATGGGTGTCTGCCGATATTTCAATAACTCATCGGCCACAGTGAGATAGCAGTTTAAGTTACGCTTGGAGTAGTGTATGCCCATCGTAGAAGCCGAGCGGATACGATGCTTCACAAAACAGCGCTTCAGACTGCAAATGTCATGACTGCTGAGAGTGAGAATAGTAGTGAACAGTTCGTCTTCATGGATGATGCCCTCATGGAAACGCAGCCCAATTCGATCAAGATAGCTTTTGCGTATGAACAGAAGCCATACTACGCAGTTGTATTTTTCCTTGTCAAGTAGCATATTCAACAAATCTTCACCATCATAATGTGTGTGCACTTCCAGCAGATGTGTACGTTTATAGTTCCAAGGCAGGGGATTGGCACCGGCTTCTAACTGTGTGTCGCCGTCGAATAATATGAAGTCTGCTTTTGTCTGTTCTGCATATTCATAGCACTCCTTCAGCGCATTCGTGTCTATCATGTCGTCGGAGTCCATGAAATAGATATATTCTCCATGCGCGTGCTCCAAGGCTTTGTTACGGGCTGCTGATTGGCCTGCGTTGGACTGGTTGAAGTAGCGCACGCAAGGGAATGCTTCCTGGTATTTGCGCAGAATGTCCTCGCTGTTGTCTGTCGAACCATCGTTGACAGCAATTATCTCAACATCCTCCAGTGTCTGATGTGTCAAGGCCGAAAGCGTTTCGTCTAAATACGGCTCCACATTGTAGACTGGGAGTATTACACTAACTTTGGGCATTTTTTATCTATAAGGTTTCCTAAATGAGCAATAGGCTTGTCAAATATAATTCTTCGTATAGTTTCAATGCCAATTGCGGTGATGATTGCAATTGTAAGGAACAGGATTAGATTGGGTAAGAATAACGTATCATTCACATAAGCCGAATAAGTGTATTCGAATTTCATGATGAAGCTGTTAAGCAGATAGATGGGGAATGCGTATGTAGCTGCATATAGAATAATATTATTAGTTTTTTCTCCTGTTGGTTGGGGCATGCTTTTGAACCATACAAACGTACTCAATGCTCCGAGTATGATGAAAAGGTTGTGGTCTTTACAAAAGTACAATGGTTCGAAGATGAAAAAATTAACGCAGAATATTATAGTCGAGCACATAAGAAATATAAGGGCAGGATGATGTAGCAATAATGGCGGGAGTGGGTACTTCGAAATATACCGACCAATGAAATAGGCTAAAATCATATTTTCCGTGCATTTGCCACCAGGTGTGTTGGACAGGCTATGCATTAGGAATGTGGGACTAATAGAATAGAAGAATAAAAGCACCCCAAGCAAATATAAGAACTGTTTCTTCGTCATCGAGTCTACAGCCTTGTTCAGAAGGGGGGAGAGCATGAACAGTATAGTGTAGCAAGTAAAGAACCACCATGTGTTTGAAGTGATGGGCGTAAGGGCCTTATAGAGCGACTTTATGAAGGCTTTACTTGTGATGTCGGATAAAGAAAACCCTGTCTGAAAACAGTCGTATGCGAATAGGAACAAGGAGTAGAACAGAATTATGCACCACAACTTGAATATTTTTGACAAACGGAATTGAATGCCAAAATAGCCTGATATTATAATAAATATTGTGACGCCCATGTTGCCAATAGCATTTACCATGACGTGGACAGTGTGATTCAGCATGTTGGTACTTCCATATGCACATCCTATACCATGCATCAGTGTTATTAGTAGAATGGCAACGATTCGCAGTAGCTCAATATTGACATTTCTTTTGTTTTTCATCTATAATGTGTTTTGGGGGTTAGTGAGTTTATATATAGAACTATTTGATGATCTTAAAATGTATTCTATCTGTTTGAAATAGTCCCTACAAAAAATGTCTTTGTCAAATTCCCAACTCCTTTTGGCGGCTTTTTCTCCAAGTGAGTGTGCTGATTCAGGATGATTGTACATGAATCTTATCGAGTCGGCGATGTGTCGGACAATGTTTCCCCGTTCAATAAGAATAGCTGTCCCCTCGCATATTTCGGGTATCCCACCACCTCTCGTCGTGATAAGTGGAAGACCTGCGGCCATTGCTTCCAAGACTGTAAGGCCAAACGGTTCATCCCATGTGGAAGGCACCACGGCAAGATTTGCTGTCTTTAGATAATTTGGCATGTCTTTATAATCGACATATCCTGTGAAAATTACCTTGTCTTTTATGGACTCTGCTTCTGACTTTAATTGTTGGATGTATGGAGAGGGAACACTGTCTTTCCCGTAAAAACTGGCACCCACAATAAGTAGTTTAATTGACTCAATATCAGTTATAGTCTTTATCGCTTGTATCAATTCTAACACACCTTTTTCTGGTATGACTCGTCCGCAATAGATAACGACATAGTCTTGAGGTGTCAAACCTAATGAGTCACGTATAATACCCGTCGCGTTTGCAAATCGGGATACGTCTATGCCATTATGAATTGTCACCACGGGTACATTCTTTCTGCAGGTCACCTTTGATGCCATTCTGTTAATGAAGTGGGAACAGGTGATAACACCCGTACTTAATGCCTTTATTTCTTGTGCATCAGGAGAGCCTGGATTCAGATAGTCGTTGTCGAGCTGTAAAATGATGGGAGTAGCAGTTACGTCTGCTATTTTCTTTGTATATCCGGGACGGTTGGTCGTTATAATAACGTCATAGTGACGTTTCTTGATGTGCCGGAGACACAAATAGAGGAAATACTCAATATAACTGTCATAGTATGGGTTCTTGTTAAAATGCTTGTATAGCCGTTGACCTATTCTAAAGAGTATAGAATGGTTATCTATGTGTACATACTTACAATCTTCCGAACTAACAACATCGTATGGTAAATCTGGACTGATGCTATATAGTGTGATGTTATGTATGTGATGCTTGATGTTATAGTTTATGAGATAATCAAGCTTAGTCTCAACCGCTCCTCCCTTAGTAGCAGGAACAGGAAGTCGTCCTGATGTAATAATAGCAATGTTCATATTTTATGAGTTTAAAGAATGTGCAAAAGTGCAAAAATAATAAATTAATAGATTGTTATACAGGGCAATCTAAGATAAGAAAAAGTAATAGATCTTAACTGATACTCCTTGCCCGTTAGGAATCCCTTTTCTTTCGCCAGGTTTCTATTTTCCATTGTAGGCGTGCGCGCCACTGGTAATACTTAGTGGTAAGGTTACGACTTCGGCAGTAATACTTCAGCCAAAACATTTCATGGTGCTTGGGATAGTCTTTGATAACATCGGGTGTAACAAGGAAATGGCTATAGTCTTTCACCTTGTCGCACATGTTCTGTCGGTGTTGGAAATGGGCGTACATTGATTCTTTGCGCTCAATTATACTGTCCTTTCCTATTCTGATGATGTAGAGTTTGCCACCCACATGTTCAAACACCACCTGCTCCCAGTTACGAGGTGCCAAGCTATTGAAGTGATAGGCTTGCTTGGGCTTCTGCATATTGTCGTATGGCCTTAGATTCCAATGGTCATTTGGCCGACAATCGCGCCACTTGTCGCCACACCCCTTATAGCCGTATTCGTCGAAAAATGTGATTTTGGTTGTGGTGAAAGCATCGTGATAATCTTGGTAGCCTGGCTCCGGCTTCATAAAATAGGTAGTGGCATCCTCGTCGTTGCGAAGCAGCGAGAGATGTCCTTCGCCTAGAAAAAACTTGTATGAAGCTAGGATGTCATCGGTGAGGTAGTGGCGCAAATCGCCATACACTAAATCCAAGTCGCCGTATCCCCAGAAGTCATAGTCGTGGATGTAGTCTTTCAAAATGTACCCGTAGGCCTGCTTATACTCACACAACTTGTATGGACGGTCAAGTATGATGGGGAAATCGAAAGCAGCCTGCACTATCTGTCTGAAATCGTCAAATTGCATCTTGTGCACTATGATGTTCTGTGCTGGCTCCACGTCGGCATCAGTGAAGAACATGAAATCAACAGACGGATTCTCCAACGCTGAAGCACGCCACATACCATACTGCACAGGCAGCTTACCAAAATATGGAAAAATAAGTACAATCTTCTGCATATCAGTGTTTTAGGGTAATATGAGTTTAAGCAGCATGGCACAGTGCTTTTCTGCAAGAAAGAATAATAGGCGTTGCTTGCGTGTGAAAGCGAAATTCTTGTAATAGCTGTTCGACTCGGGATAAGTATTGATGTATTTGTCAATGTTTCGGAAGTTCTTGTTTGTAAGATAGCCTTGTTTGCAGAGAAACATGCGTTGCAAAGCCTCTTGTTTGTACTTGTCAAAGATACCCTTCTCTTTAAGGAACTTGATAGTCTCGTCCATAGCCCTGTACATGGCATCGTGAAATGATGTTTTATTAGTACTAGTCAGACTCTGATTATTGTCTTTCCTATAGTAGTAGACAGGTGTGCGTATTTCAACCATATTGTTGGCATAGTAAAAGAGCTTCATGCTCATCAAATAATCCTCAGGACCATTGATGCCTTTCACAAAGCTGAGCTGGTTGTCTACAATAATGCTTCTGCGTATGAGAAGTTGCCACAATGCCTCTATGCTGTCCCATGCTGAAATGTGCTGCCTCAACAGATCTTCCTTGTTAGTAAATGGCTTATGGTGGATAACAGAGGTCTCGTTGTCCTTCAGTTCAAAATAGCTGCATCTAACGATGTCGGCTCCCGAATCACTTACAGCGTTTACTAGTGTCTCCACGGCGTTGTCGGCTATATAATCGTCGCTGTCAACAAAAAAAACATAGTCGCCTGTAGCGTTGGCCAATAGGGCGTTCCGGGTGGCTGCAATTCCTTTGTTGCTTTCGTGGTGAACAATCTTTATGCATAATCCATAATCTAATGCTTGTTTTATCAAGGGCTTGGCAATGGTCATGCTGTTGTCGGGTGTCGCATCATCGACAATAACTGTCTCAATGTTCTTATATGTTTGCCCGAAAACGCTCCGCAGACATTGCTCTATATATTTCTCAGACTTATATACAGGTATTAATAACGATATTTTTGGACTCATAGATTCAGTTATTTATAAATGTTTTTTTTGAAGGAAAGACAGTTGATTATGGCATAAATGCGTGGTTTGCGTGCCACGAAATATTTGGTGCCCTTAGTGAATATGAATAAGGTAAGGAAATAGAGCAGCAACAGCGGTGCTCCTGTAAGTAGGCCGATAAGTATCAAAGATGGGAAAGAGTGTGCCATAGGCGATACGATAAGCGACTTAATGAAAATGCAGGCCAGCGTGAAAATGAAAAAAATGAGATAATATGGTGTCATGCCTTTCCAAAACTCCCATACACTTCTCCTAAAGCAGTTCTTAAAAAGATAATAGGGCTTCCACAGTGCACTGAAAAAGAACACGCTGATGACTTTACCCAGAAGAATGCCAGCGATACCATAGTGTGGGGCAAGGGCAAGCGTAAGTGCAAGATACAGGGCTAGTTCAGTCCATGCGGCCCACACATCACCA
>JAEEOD010000121.1 GCA_016284115.1 Bacteroidaceae bacterium | reverse complement strand
TGTCAACAGGTGGTACACGACAGTTCATCGAAAGTTTAGGCTTTGAATGTCAGGCAGTGGAAGATCTTACCTCCTATCCAAGCATTCTTGGCGGTAGGGTTAAGACTTTACATCCAAAGGTATTTGGTGGTATTTTGGGACGCCGTGACGTTGAACAAGATGCGGAACAGATGAGGAAATATGAGATTCCTGAGATTGATTTGGTGATTGTTGATCTCTATCCGTTTGAGGCTACTGTGGCTGGTGGAGCCGAACCTCAGCAGATTATAGAGAAGATTGATATAGGTGGCATCAGCCTTATAAGAGCAGCTGCCAAAAACTATAAAGACGTGGTGATTGTGGCAAGTCAGGCACAGTATGCTACCCTGAAGGATATCCTCATGGAGAATGGTGCACAGACCACATTGGAAGAACGTCGTTTGCTGGCAAGGGATGCTTTTAGCGTTAGTAGCCATTACGATAGTGCTATCTTTAACTGGTTTGATGATGGTGAGGGCTCTGCTTTCCGTGAAACACAGGATGTGCGTAAGGTGCTGCGTTACGGAGAAAATCCTCATCAGAAGGGTTATTTCTATGGCAACCTAGATGATATGTTTGATCAGATTCATGGTAAGGAAATCAGCTACAATAACCTACAAGATATCCATGCTGCTGTTGAGCTGATAGATGAGTTCAAGGATCAGACGGCATTTGCTATTCTGAAACATAATAATGCTTGTGGTTTGGCAGTACGTGAAACAGTGTCTGAAGCATGGAAGGATGCTTTGGCATGTGATCCTGTATCGGCTTTTGGTGGTGTTCTGATTACCAATGCGGTGGTGGATAAGGCTGCTGCTGAAGAAATTGACAAGATTTTCTTTGAAGTGATCATTGCCCCTGACTATGATGTGGATGCATTGGAAGTTTTGGGTCACAAAAAGAATCGTATCATTTTAGTGCGTAAGCCGTTAGAGATGCGTTCTACCCAATTTCGCTCTATGTTGAATGGCGTACTGGTTCAGGAACGTGACCTGAAAAACGAGACTGTAGATGACTGCCATTTCGTGACTGATAAGCAAGCTACTGCTGATGAAATCAAGGATATGTTGTTTGCTAACAAGATAGTGAAGCAGAGCAAGAGTAATGCCATTGTATTGGCAAAGAATGGTCAGTTGTTAGCGAGTGGCGTAGGACAGACAAGTCGTGTAGATGCCCTGAAGCAGGCTATAGAGAAAGCAAAGGGCTTTGGCTTTGATCTGCATGGAGCAGTGATGGCAAGTGATGCTTTCTTCCCATTCAGCGATTGTGTAACCATAGCTGCTGATGAGGGTATTACTGCTATCATTCAGCCTGGTGGTAGCATCCGTGACCAGGAGAGCGTAGATGTGTGCAACGAAAGAGGTATAGCTATGGCTATGACAGGCTTCCGTCATTTTAAACATTGATTTTTAATTTATAAACATAATGGGATTATTTTCTTTTACTCAAGAAATAGCGGTTGATTTGGGTACCGCTAATACGATTATATCTACTGAAGGTAAGATTGTAGTAGATGAGCCTTCTGTAGTGGCACTCGACGGAACTACTGGTAAGATGATTGCCGTGGGTGAGAGAGCAAAGATGATGTATGAGAAATCTAATGCTAGCATAAAGACCATACGTCCTTTGAAAGACGGCGTGATAGCCGACTTCAATGCTTGTGAGCAGATGATTCGTGGATTGATTAAGATGTGCCCTAGAAAACGCAGATGGTTTTCTCCTTCGTTGAGAATGGTAATTGGTGTGCCAAGTGGCTCAACTGAGGTGGAGTTGCGTGCTGTACGTGATTCAGCTGAACATGCTGGTGGTAGGGATGTCTATCTGGTGTTCGAACCGATGGCTGCTGCTATTGGTATTGGCATCGATGTAACTCAGCCTGAGGGTAACATGGTAGTAGATATCGGTGGCGGTACAACTGAGATTGCAGTGATTTCTTTAGGTGGTATTGTAAGCAACAATTCCATCAAGATGGCAGGTGATGACTTGACTGCCGATATTCAGGAATATATGAGTCGTCAACATAATGTAAAGGTATCTGAGCGTATGGCTGAGCGTATCAAGATTAATGTGGGTGCTGCTTTGACTGAATTGGGTGAGGATGCACCAGATGACTATATAGTACATGGCCCAAATCGTATTACAGCTCTGCCTATGGAGGTACCTGTATGTTACCAAGAAGTAGCACACTGTCTGGATAAGACAGTTGTTAAGATTGAGACAGCCATATTGAGTGCTCTTGAGAATACTCCTCCAGAGCTTTATGCTGATATCGTACACAATGGCATTTATCTCGCTGGTGGTGGTGCTTTGCTTCGTGGTCTTGATAAACGCTTGACAGACAAGATTAATATTCCATTCCATATTGCAGAAGACCCATTGCACTGTGTGGCCAAAGGTACTGCTATTGCATTAAAGAACGTAGAGAAATATTCCTTCCTGATGAGATAATCAAGGAGAGTTGTAAATGAGACGGTTGCTGGACTTCCTAATCAAGCATAACCATTGGTTGGTGTTCGTGTTGTTGGAAACCGTGTGTATGATAATGCTGTTCAATTCGAACGGCTATCAGAGCAGCGTGGTTTTCACTTTAGCCAACGAAGTAACTGGGCGCGTACTTGAAATAGGGAACCAGGTAAATGATTATTTCGCATTGCGCGATACCAACAAAGATCTTATCCAACGCAATACCAAGTTAGAACAGAAAGTGGCTTATCTGGAGAAAGAATTGAGACAGCATATAAACGATTCTACCGCCTATGAAAGTCTGAGCCGCTTAGCTGATTCTGCTTATTTGGATTTTCCTGCTATGGTTATCGGCAATAGTCTGCATCATCCAGATAATTACATTACCTTGGATAAAGGCGAAAGGTCTGGCATTAAATCTGAAATGGGGGTGGTAGGGACTAAAGGTGTGGTTGGCATCGTTTATAAGGTGACTGGCAGTTATTCATTAGTCATTTCTCTATTGAATAGTAAGAGTAATCTTAGTTGCAAGATTGCTGGTAGTGATTACTTTGGCTACTTGAAATGGGAAGGTGGAGACTCACGTTATGCCTATCTGAAAGATTTGCCACGCCATGCTGAGTTTAATCTTGGTGATTCTGTTGTGACCAGTGGTTATAGTACAGTCTTCCCTGAGGGAGTGATGGTGGGTACAGTAGATGATATGGCTGATTCCAATGATGGATTGTCGTACCTGTTAAAGATTAAATTGGCTACAGATTTTGGCAGTATCTCACAAGTGAGAGTAATTGCGAGGCGGGGGCAGGAAGAACTCAAGGACTTGGTGGTCAGGGATGGCTCTGAACAATAAGCATACATGAAATAAAACGAGGCTTTTATTATGATATACGATATTGTTAATAAGACAATTTGGCTTGTGGGATTGGTATTACTGCAGGTCCTGTTATTTGATAAAATAACACTGGCTGGTATAGCTACTCCATTGCCGTATATCTACTTGCTTATTACTTGGAATCGTGATGGTACTCGTTGGGTACTCTTACTGGTAGGTTTTATTTTGGGTCTTATTATCGATTCATTTGCTACCCTGCCTGGAATCAATGCTGCGGCATGCGTGTTGTTGGCTATGTTGCAGCCTGTATATCTGAACATTTTTATTCCAAGGGAATTGCAAGATGAACGTTCTCTGGTACCTTCTATCTCTACGTTGAGGTGGGATGGATTCCTGAAGTTTGCTCTTTTCTGTATCTTGACTCACCATTTTACCGTCGTAATACTAGAGTTCTTCTCGATAAATGATATAGGTGGATTGTTATTGAGAGTGATTGGTTGCACGTTGCTGACTTTAGTTTTTATTGCCATCTTCGAGTTGTTAGGGAGGAAAGGGTGAAATTAGCCTTATTCTGGCGTTATAGAATGTGCGATGTCAAACAAGAGTACGTTAGAAAATAGGAAGTATGTAATAGCATTGATCGCCATGTTTGTGGTGGTCATTTATGTGATACGTCTGTTTTTTTTGCAGATATTGTCGGATGACTATAAGCAGAATGCTGATAGCAATGCTTTTCTGAATAAGATACAATATCCGTCACGTGGCGCTATCTATGATCGTAACGGCAAGTTGCTTGTTTATAATCAACCTTCGTATGATATAACATTTATTCCAAGAGAGGTAACCAGTCTCGATACATTAGATTTTTGCCGAACTTTAGGTATAGACAAAGAGCAGTTCCTGAAACGAATGGCCGATGTGAAAAATCGTAGGTTAAATCCTGGTTATTCGGTTTATACTAGTCAGGTATTCATGCGTCAGCTATCAGCAGAAGAGTGTGGCGTATTTCAAGAGAAATTGTTCAAGTTTCCTGGTTTTTATATACAACGCAGGACCGAACGCCAGTACTCTTATAATGCTGCAGGTCATGCTTTGGGTGATATAGGCGAGATCTCTGCTCGTGAATTGGAAAATGACGATTATTACATCAGAGGCGACTTTATCGGCAAGCAAGGTATTGAGCGCTCTTATGAGAAATACCTCAGAGGAGAGAAAGGTGTGGAGGTGTTATTGCGTGATGCCCATGGACGAATTCAAGGCCATTATATGGATGGCGCTATGGACAGACCTGCTGTTCCAGGAAAGAACTTGAAATTAGGCTTGGATATCGACTTGCAGATGCTTGGAGAGAAACTCATGCAAGGGAAAATTGGGGCTATAGTAGCGATTGAACCCTCTACAGGCGAAATCTTGTGCATGGTATCTTCTCCAACTTTCGACCCCAGTTTGTTGATAGGCCGCAAGCGAAGTGGCAATCATCAAATATTGATGCAAGATACCCGTAAACCATTAATCAACCGTGCTATTCAAGGTACATATCCTCCTGGTTCTACTTTTAAGACGGCCCAGGCTTTAACCTTCTTGCAGGAAGACATCATACAAGAGGAATCACCAACATTTCCATGTGGACATGGTTTCAACTTTAGGAACTTGCATGTAGGATGTCATGGCCATGCATCACCAATTTCATTGATTCCCGCTATTGCCACATCTTGTAACTCTTATTTCTGTTGGGGATTGTTCAGAATGTTCGGCGATAAGAAATATGGTACCTCACAAAATGCTATTACTGTGTGGAAAGACCATATGGTATCACAAGGCTTTGGCTACAGATTGGGTACAGATCTACCAGGTGAACAACGCGGGCTGATTCCTAATGCTCAGTTCTATGACAAAGCATATAAAGGCTCATGGAATGGCTTAACGGTGATTAGTATTGCTATCGGACAGGGAGAAATTTTGGCTACACCATTGCAGATTGCTAATTTGGGAGCGACCATTGCTAATCGTGGCCATTTCATTACTCCTCATATTGTGAGTGAGATTGAAGACAATCAATTGGATAGTATTTACCTGGTGCCTCGTAAGACTTCTATTGAACGGCAGTATTATGAAGAGGTGGTGGATGGTATGCGTCATGCTGTCATTGGTAGCAATGCAGGTGCTACTTGTCGAGCCTTAGCCAGCCTTTTGCCAGATGTTGAGGTTTGCGGAAAGACTGGAACCGCACAGAACCGAGGGAAAGACCATTCCGTTTTTATGGGTTTTGCCCCTATGAATAATCCGAAAATTGCCATTGCTGTATATGTGGAGAACGGAGGTTTCGGTGCGACATATGGAGTCCCTATTGGCGGTATTATGATGGATCAGTACCTGCATGGTCATTTGTCGCCTGCCAATGAAATCTTGGCTGAGCAGTTCGCCAATAGAGAGATATTCTATGGAGATGAAAAGAGATAATTTCTGGGAAAAACGCTAATGTAGGAACAATGATGAACGATCAATGGGTAACAGTAAGTGGTGGAAAGTCAATCTGGAAGAGAGTTGACTGGTTTACCATCGTGTTGTACCTGTTGTTGATTGTTGTTGGGTGGTTAACTGTATGTGGAGCAAGTTATAGTTTCGAAAATACCGATTTTTTCGACTTTTCTACCCGTGCTGGTAAACAATTCGTGTGGATATGTTGTTCATTCGGAATTGCCTTTGTCTTGATGATGCTGGACGATGACCTTTATGACATGTTTTCATATTTGGTATATGCAGCGTTAATAGTGTTGCTTATCATCACGTTGGTCATAGCACCAGAAACAAAAGGTTCACGCTCTTGGCTGAATTTTGGACCAGTTAGTTTACAGCCTGCTGAATTTGCCAAGTTTGCTACCGCTTTGGCCTTATCTAAATTTATGAGCGAGTATGGCTTCTCCATAAAAAGTTGGAAGAATGCTTTTATTATAGCCGCCCTAATACTGGTTCCTATGGTAATCATTGTACTGCAGCAGGAAACGGGTTCTGCTTTGGTATATGCTTCATTCCTATTGGTGCTTTATCGTATGGGCATGACGGGGGCCATCTTGTTCTCAGGAGTGGCAGCTACTATATTCTTTATTGTAGGGATTCGCTTTAATGAAGATATTATTGAGGGGACAACATCTATAACTGGTACATTTGTTGTGTTGCTGCTTATACAGCTATTTGTCTGTGCATTGTTGGTGGTTTATCTTCAAAAGTGGAAACTAGCGTTTAGGTTGGCGGCTGGCTCTATTTTGATGATAATATTAGCCTACCTGTTCTCAAAGCATGTGGCTCAGTTTGATATTGTATATGTAGAGTGGGGTATCTTGGCGGCTACAGTTATTTATCTGCTTTTTCTATATCTGAGGGATAGGAAATACACCTATTTACTGATAGGATTATTTATAGTACTTTCTGTATCGTTTCTTTATGCGAGCAGTTATCTTTTCAATCATTTCAAGCCATATCAGCAAGCACGTATCCAGGTAACATTGGGTATGAAGGAAGATTTGTCGGGTGTTGGATATAATGTAAACCAGTCAAAGATTGCCATTGGCTCAGGAGGCTTGTTTGGCAAAGGTTTCTTGAATGGCACTCAAACGAAGTTGAAATATGTACCAGAGCAAGATACTGACTTCATCTTTTGTACTATTGGTGAGGAGCAAGGATTTGTGGGAGCTGCTGGCATTTTGGCACTCTTCCTGCTATTGATTCTAAGATTGATTGTATTGGCTGAGAGACAGTCTTCGACTTTTGGACTAGTTTATGGTTATTGTGTTTTGAGTATCTTACTCTTCCACCTCTTTGTTAATATAGGTATGGTATTGGGCATTACCCCTGTTATTGGAATTCCTTTGCCA
>JAEEOD010000120.1 GCA_016284115.1 Bacteroidaceae bacterium | reverse complement strand
TCAAAGAATGCGGCAAAATCCTCTTTTGCACACGAAAAGAAAACTCTTTGAAGGCCTCGCGGGGACTTGTCTCCTCTGGTTTTGTATTTAAACATGATGAATGCTCCCTAAGCTGCTCTAATTGGTTCGCTTTTTTCAAGCGGGAATCATGTGCCAAGAATAAATGGCAGCACTTCTTTCAGGCTCTTTAAGTTTCGGATGTAGTTGTGCCAGATTTTGTCGTTATAAAAGTCTGTTCCCCTTGGGTTAATGCACAGAGTTTCAACTCCAGTCTTGTAAACAAACTCATCATTAAATGAGTTTCCTATATAAATGATTTCTTCAGGGGAAACATGCTTATCCTGCATAATCTTATTGACAAACCTTGCTTTGCCTGCAAAATCATACGGAGTACCTATTATTCCGTTAAGCAATCCCTGGTTGTCAAACATAAACCGGTTTGCCTTGATTTCAGTGAAGCAACCAGAGAGCTCTTTGCCAAGCACCTGTTCAATGTATTGTTTTATCGAACCCGATAAAATATAAAGAAGAATACCCTTTGATTTTAGTTCGAAGATAACTTCCTTAACATCTTCTACCAGTTCAGCTTCAGATGCGGCCTCAATCAGATGCTTCTTGGAGCAACCGGCTTCCACAAAGTATTTTTCAGTAATTTCACACCATTCATCGTGATCAATTGCACCTTTGCTAAATTGTTTATGATATTTCTCACATTCAGATACTGGATAGCCAAGTATTGCCCAGATTGCTTCCCATGTGTTCATATAAGCTGCAGGTTTTGTCAGAGTGCCATCGAAGTCAAAGACCACGACTTTTTTCTTGTTGGTAGTATGACTAAGCTCAGCACGGACAAGTTCCATAACCTGCTTTTTGTACTGCATAACAAATGGTATTGGAGGTGCGCCGACTATTCTTAATGCTAAATAATCACCCCACAAGTTCGACACAACCTCGCTGTTTTTTAATCCACCACGTTTATCTTCCCAAGAGAAATCCGGGAAAACTACCGGAATGAACTTTACCGATGTGTTTTTCAGCACTTCATTTATCTCTATCCTGGTTACAGAGTTAGGATTTG
Source organism: Bacteroidaceae bacterium (assembly GCA_016284115.1). The sequence continues at coordinate 1,634 of JAEEOD010000120.1, read as the reverse complement.
GCTCCCCATCTTCAAGAAAACCATCAAAAAAATCTCTTGTTAAGAGCATAATAAAGTTCTCGACGTTTCCCAAGACTCTTTGCGGATCCGTTAAGAAATTCCGGGTTTCTCTGTAGTCGTTTTTTTCAAGAGAGTAGTAGGTTTCTCCAAGTAATGACTTGTCCGTATTCAGAAAGAAAAATAGTTCCTCAGCAAACTGAATACCTCCAGATGAACCACCGCGGTAGCAAATAAAGTTTCTGTACACAGCTTAACACCCCTCATTTTAGTCGCCATGATTGTTTCAGTTTTTCTGTCAAGATGGTTGTCCATCAATTATATAAGCCTATCGGTCTAACTACCATGCAGATTGTTCCATTAGCAGCTTCGTTAATAGTTCGCATACTAATGCCTTCTCGGAATTTCACTGTCTCTTGGATCAGTCAACTTTCCGTGCATGGATTAGTTGTTATTATATCAAAGAGTTTCCTTGTTCTCAAGATGTAGCGCTTCATATGTATGTATGTGAAGGTAAAGTGTTGATACGTTAGCTTCGAACAAACAAAAAGTGCCGAGTAGAATTCATTCCTCAGCACTGATTTCCAACTACTTACTAATGCCCTTCATTTAGTATTAAATGTTCACTCCTTTCACCATTTACCTAAATATGCTTTATATGTATATAGTACTTGCCTGGCTTGTTAGAGAACCAATGCGATCACAACTAACGCTATTGACAGTTGGATAGCATAGTTTATAAATCCATACTTGAAATACTGAGTTGCTCCCCAGGAAACTTTCGCACCGTTTTCTTCCTCGATGCCTGCGCTATTTACCTTCCCAGACAGTATGAACCCTGCTGTAGCGCTCCACATGAACAATGAGCTTCCAGCGCAAATCGCCGCGGCATAAGCAACAGCTATCCAATCCGACTGTGCACCGAGAGGCCCCTTGCACAGCTCAACGATAACAGGCATCATAGCAGCCGCTGCAGGACCAGCGCTGAACACTCCTGCGACAAGCGAGGTTATGATCATAATAGCCATGACCAATAGCTTAGGATTGCTTATATTGCTCTGAAGGAATGCAGCAAGAGCACTCAAAACACCTGTCTGACTAATTACCTGAGCAAAAAACAGGAATGAAGCAATTGTCAGCACAGACTTCAGATCCATATGCTGTTTAACTCTGACCTTCTTTAAGGAGCAAATTACCATTGCAGTAACATATCCAAGAACAGCAATGATCTCTGGAGGTACTATTTCCTGAGGAACAAAGCTCCACGCGAGGAACATCCCTACGAATACTACTGCAAGCCATTTAAGAACATCAAAACGAACATGAATATTCTTATACTGACTCTTTAGGTTACTGACTGCAAGACTTCTAATAGCGCCATCATCCTTCTCCTTCTTGACGCGCATTCCCCAAACAAAGATCAACGCAACAGATGTCAAAGCAAAAAGGGGAAAAGCATGAGTCAAGTAAGCAAGGAAGGAAGTTATTCCACTGGTCATTATCACTATAGCGGGAAAATCTCCCACGGGTGAAGCTGCTCCGCCAGTGTTCGAAAGTGCAAGAATGGCAGCGAAAAACACGCATACATACTTCCGATCAACCTCAAGCGTCTTAAGAAGGACAAACACTATCGGCAG
>JAEEOD010000119.1 GCA_016284115.1 Bacteroidaceae bacterium | reverse complement strand
ACTACGTAGAACCAGGTGACATCCTACTCTTCAAACTGAAATAATCATAATTTTTTTTGCAATTATTTGGAGGATAACAGAAAAAACACTATATTTGCAATTGGTTTACTAAAAACGATATGGGCTATGAGAAAAATATTTCTATTCATATTTACTTGCCTTTGTCTGTCAGCTCTGGCACAGGACAATCAGGACTACGACGATTATACCGACTCTATCGTCTTTGTTGACGAAGGGATGAAACTCTTTTCAGCAAAATATACAGATTGGGACGGAGAAAGTCATGAGGGGGGATATTATTGGCGTATTATGAAACCAATGTCGCCTTTTGATAAAATAACTTCATTATCCGTTGATGGCCATCTTTGTGATATGACTGTTCGGAATTCATGGTTGATTAGTCCACGCATAGATTTAACTTCATTCACAGAAATATCTCTGCTCATTTACTATACTTGGTATTATACAGGTGGAACTTGTAGAGATACATTATCTGTCCATTATCGTCCGAAATCAGACACTATATCATTTGACAATCTGAACCTACTTGTTTCTCTCAATTATGACACATTAGATGATAATCCAGAAAAATGGGAAGAAATTTATGGTTGCCGTTTCCCAGAAATGGAAGAAGGGAATATTGTTTATGCTGCAAAATGGGACAAAATCCATGTATTTCCATCTATACACAAGGATAATATCTGGAAAGTGATGAGAAGCCATGTGGATCTTTCAAAATATATAGGACACAATAATATTCATTTTGCATTAAGAGCTTCTGCAACCGTAAGGAATAAAGAGGAACTAGAAGGGAAGTATGTACCAATGCCCATATTTTTAAAGTTTTTAGTAAAAGGGAAAAAGAATGAAATAAATAATATTGATAATGTGAATCAAGATAAACCTCAGTCCTATTCTGTTTATGATATAGCAGGCATCTTAATGATGGTCAGCGATAATATTATAGATATTAGAAATTATCTTAAATCAGGAATGTATATTGTAAAACAAGGTTGCAAATCATATAAAATACATATCAATCATTAGCAATGATTACGAAAAGACTTCTTACAATTTTTATACTACTAGGTTGTTTCAATTATATACATTGCCAGAACTGGTGGAATCAGCAGTTTATTGTTGGCACTTTCCGTGATCCGCCAATAACTGGGTATTACAATGCATCAAATACATATCAATTAGCAGTCGAAGCCGTATTCCTCTAATCTGGCACTGATGAAAGCGGTGGGAAGAAGAAAAACTGTTTTTTCCTTTGCTTATTCATTACTTATTTGTACCTTTGCATCACTAAAATGCTTCAAGGACATTATCAAGGCATGAATATACTCATTGACGGACGAACATTCACGGCATTTAGCGCTGGTATCTCCACATTCCTAAAGGATAGTGTGATGGCATGGGCAAACCTGCACCCCAGCGATATCTTCCATATTGCACTGCCAAGGCCTTTACACAAGACATTTGCCAGAGACGGCCTGCCTGACAACGTGGTACTGAAGGAGTACTCCAATGGTTTGTTCCACCACCTACCTAACCTCGTGTGGCTTCTTGTGATGATGCCTCTGCTGGCTCGCCGCTTGAAGGCTGGCATCTACTATACCCCCGTTCCCTGTCTGCCTTTCCTGCTACCTCGTAACATGAAGAAAATCATCGTCGTTCACGATGTTGTCAACATTGAATTCCAAAACACCATGCAATGGACCAATATACTGGCAAACAAGCTGTTCTTCAACCGTTCCATCCAGAAGGCAGACATTATCTGGGCCAATTCGCTCTATACGCAAAATAAGGTGAAGCACTACTTCCCCCGTCGCCAGTGTCAGGACATCTTCACGGGAGCATCTATTGACAGGACTATCTATCGTCCCATTGCTCTCACAGAGAGTGAAAGGGCTGCCGTTCTCCAACAATACGGCATTACCCATCCGTTCATCCTGTTTGTAGGTTCTTTGGAACCCAGAAAGAATCTGTCGTTTCTGCTCTCACTGATGCCTGAGCTCAGCAAGCGCAGCAACCTCCAACTAGTCGTCATTGGCGGAAGGGGCTGGAAGAATAGTCAGATGCGCGATATCGTTGAAGCAGAAGGTTTTCCTCGTGAGCGTGTCATCTTCTGCGGCTTCGTTCCCAACGCTGATTTGGTCAAGCTCTATAACCTTGCCCGCTGTTTTGTCTCAGCATCATTAAACGAAGGTTTCGGCATGCCACAACTCGAAGCGTTGCTCTGCGGATGTCCCATCGTGACGGCCCATAACTCCGCGATGATAGAAGTAGCAGCAGACAAGGATGGTGCGGTCACCGTTGAAGGCTACGACCCGCAGACATGGATTGATACCATCATCCGCACTGCCAACGAACACCCCACAGTCAATACGTCTCAACTGGCATCCTATGACTGGGACATCATATTAAAGAAATTCTTGGAGAACAAGTTATGAGAATCGCTATCGATTGCCGACTGATAGGCCAGAGTGGTATTGGCACGTTCATTGAGAATGTCGTTCCGCACATGGTGGCAACGCCTGATGCGGATTTCGTACTCGTAGGTGACAAAGGACGGCTGGCGGACTATGCCGGGCGCAAAAACTGCACCGTCCTGGAGTGTACCTACGGCAGTTTCTCGCCTAAAGAGCTGTTGCTGTTTCCTGTCAAGGAGGTCAACAAGTGCAATGTGTTCTATACGCCCAACTTCAACATTCCCATGGGCATACGTATTCCTATCTATTGTACCATCCACGACATCGTGTTCTTCGATACCGAGCATTTCGGTTCTGCCCTCCATCTGGCGGCATTGAAATGGTACGTCCAGCGGGCATTACGCATAGCCAAAGGCGTGTTTACGGTCAGTCAGTTCTCCCGTCAGCGCATCCTGGACTATTTCCACAGCCAGCGCGACATACAGGTAGTGTGCAACGGGCTAAGTCAGGAACTGCTCAAATACAAAGCCTCCCACCCTGTCGTTCAGCAACGTTCAGGCATTGTCTATTTAGGCAACATCAAACGCCCTAAAGGCATCCATACTCTTTGGCAGGCTTACCAAAAGCTGCTGAATGAAGGAGGCAACGTACCCCCGTTGACGATTATCGGACATTTCGACTTCCGAACCAAGGACGACGAGATACTGCAGATTATTCTTGCCAACAAAGACAAGGTACGGCTGGTGACCGATGCAACAAATCAACAGGTGTACAACATTCTGGCCCATGCCGCGTGTCTGGTGTCGCCATCATTGTATGAAGGCTTTGGCATTCCTCCTCTTGAAGCGATGAGCTTAGGGACTCCTGTCATCCTTTCTGACATTCCAGTATATCAGGAGATTTACGGCAAATATCCTGTCACCTTCTTTGAAGCAGGTAATGCCGACGAATTATACAAAATACTGAAAACTCTCCCAGCATCACCCGTTGACGTGGACGAACTGATAGCCTCCACCTATACTTACGAGAAAACGGCCAGAAAGATTATGCAAGCACTTACTGAGTAGGTATGTTTTTCCATGAATATACAAAAAAATGACTCATCATGCTTGTATATCAAATAAAAGTAGTACCTTTGCATCACGCATAAAAGCCTTTTAGCATGATAAATAATCACATTGAAGTATTGATAGAACGCTATCCGCAACTATTAGAATGCCGTGAATCCATTCAGGCAGCATACGACATCCTTAAGGAGGCATACGCGAAAGACCGCAAATTATTGGTTTGCGGCAATGGCGGTTCAGCCTCAGACAGTGAACACATTGTTGGTGAGCTGATGAAGGAGTTTAAACTAAAACGCGAGGTCTATCATGACCAAGCCGAAGCCATGCAGCGCATCGATCCTGAGCTAGGAGGCATTCTGGCTAAGCATCTTCAGGGAGCCCTGCCTGCTATTGCCCTCACCGGCCATTCATCGCTGACCACCGCCTTCATGAATGACAGTAATCCAGAGCTGATTTTTGCCCAACAGGTGAACGGATACGGCAAGGCTGGCGATGTATTCTTAGGCATATCCACCTCAGGCAATAGCCGTAACATACTTTTTGCTGCCGTTACTGCTAAGTCGAAGGGACTGAAAGTCATTGGACTTACAGGACAAAAGCCGAACCGACTGGCCCAGCTTGCTGATGTATGCATACAAGTAACTGAAACCGAAACCTATAAGATTCAGGAGTTGCATCTTCCCGTCTATCATTGCCTTTGTATGATGTTGGAAGAGCACTTCTTCGGTAGGGAATAAAGCGACATTTCTATGAAAGTAGTAATCATGGCAGGAGGCAAGGGGACGCGTATCGCATCCATCAAGAGCGATGTTCCCAAACCGATGATAGAAATATGTGGTAAGCCTATCCTCGAATGGCAGATTGAAAACCTGAAAGCAAACGGACTGACGGACATCACCCTTGTCATAGGATATCTGGGGCATGTTATAAAGGAGTATTTTGGCAACGGCGAGAAATTTGGCGTCAACATCTCTTATTTTGTTGAGGAGAGCCCATTGGGTACAGCAGGGGCTTTGTTTAAGATGCCAGAATTGACAGATGACTTCCTTCTGTTGTGTGGCGATGTGATGATAGATGTCGATTTCCATCGTTTCATCGCATTCCATCAGAAGAATCGTGCATGGGCTAGCCTTATGGCTCACCCAAACGGCCATCCCTACGATAGTTCGCTATTGGTAACCGAGATATTGCCACCACAAGAGGAGGGAGGACTGCCTTTCGACACGCATCGCGTTGTCAAATGGATGAACAAGGAGGATGAACGGCTCTATTACAAGAATCGTGTCAATGCTGGAATAGAGATTATTTCGCCTATACTTCTTAAAGAGGCGATGAAACACTTTGTCCCCCGCCATCCGGAGAACCCCGACAAGATTGATCTCGATCGTGACGTGCTGAAACCCAATATCTCGTCGGGCAAGATATTCGCTTACGACACATCAGAATATATCAAGGATATGGGAACCCCTGACCGCTACTATGAAGTAGAAAAGGACATTTCCAACGGAAAGGTGAAGGCACGAAACCTTTCACAAAAGCAGAAAGCAATCTTCCTCGACAGAGATGGTACTATCAACAAATATGTAGGGTTCCTCTCCCGTCCTGACGATTTTGAATTACTACCTGGAGTTGCAGAAGCCATTCGCATGATAAATCACTCCCATTATCTCTGCATTGTAGTGAGCAACCAGCCCGTCATAGCCCGTGGCGAATGTACATTCGAAGAGTTACAAGCCATCCACGACAAAATGGAGACACTGTTGGGCCATGAGGGAGCCTTCATCGATGCCATCTACTATTGTCCTCATCACCCTGACAGGGGCTTTGAGGGTGAGCGTCCTGCTTATAAGTTCGACTGCGACTGTCGGAAACCCAAACCAGGCCTGCTGCTGCAAGCAGCCAAAGACTGGAATATAGACCTTTCTGAATCCTATATGATTGGCGACAGCGAACGCGATGTGGAGGCAGGACAGCATGCTGGTTGCAAAGAGAGCATACGGATTACATGTAATGCTGAAAGCGCCTTACTCTGTGTGGTTACGAGTGTAACAACTGGGAATACAGTTCAAGACAGCGATCAATCATCCGCTGTTTCTTAAACAACTCTATGTAACGACTACGTGCTCCTGCCGAATAGGTGTAATAGAGAGCCTTGTCCTCCATAATACGACGGATGGCATCGGCCAGCGCTTTGCCGTTCTCCGGTTCCACCACCAGACCAGAATAATCGTCCTTGTTCACCCAGGGCACACCTGAGCCTTCGATGTTACAGCTGACAACAGGCTTGCCACACGACATAGCCTCTAACTGTACCAAGGCAAAAGCTTCAGTCTTCATAATACTGCTCAGACAGTAGATGTCGCATGCCCCATAGTACGACGGCAGATCTTCATCAGATATCCTTCCCACCATTTTTACGCGCTGTTCCAGCCCATAATCATGGATTTGCTTCTGAAGCTCATCTTTCAACATGCCCGACCCACCGATGATTACCAAATAACTGTCATCCAAATACCTCGCAGCATCTACCAAATATTTAAAGCCTTTATAATGTACAAGTCGTCCTAACGAGAATACAATCTTCTTGTTGCCATATCGTTCTCGCAATTGTCTGACACGCTCTGCATCAGGCACTATTGGGTCAACACACGAGGGCACATAGGTACATTTGTCTTGCACCTTGGCCAAGTAGGGCGAATGAGTGACATAGACTGGCGTCGTTCCTGTTATCAGGTCTGCACGGCGTATCAGCCAGCTCTGCAAGGGTTTGTAGAGTGAGAGCAGCTTTTTCTGCTTCACGATGTCACTATGCCAGTGAAGCACCACCTTACCCTTATACCCCGACAGCCTCAAGGCCAGTGCAGCCATGGGGTCCGGATGGTGGACGTGGATGATGTCGTACTCGGGGGCTATCTTCCGCAGACGGGAAACCATCTCGGGCGAAATCATCGTAGCATATTTCTTCAGCAGGGTCTTCGTACAGAAAATATGGTTCTGGGGCGTAATATCGACCTGCAAAGCGTCCTTTCCTGTAGAGGCGAACAACATATC